>JAKSUO010000120.1 GCA_024408895.1 Alphaproteobacteria bacterium
TATTGGCATCATTCATCATTTTCTCTGCATCCTCAAGAAGTTGCTTATAGTACTCCTTTTTATCTCCAGACAGCGGCTGTTCGTCATACAGATGCTGCTTCACCACAGGAATCAGCTCACTCAGTTCCATCGTCAGCGCATCGTATTTCAACATCAGCGCTTTCAATCTGAATGAATCCAGCACATACCCCACGCGCTGCGCCTCCAACTTACCTGCTGCATACTCCAGATCCTTGCGGTGGGTTTCCTTGGCTATGGCATTCAGCATAAACACACCTCCCTGGTTCTGGGAGTTGGCACTGGCGGCGAGCAACTTCACCGCATCATTCAAAAATCCGCGATCCAGGAGATTCATACCATGCAGAAACAGCAAATAGGTATGCACATCACGGTCGCTTAACTGTTTCTCTCTGAAGTTAGCCACTGCGTTCATCACTAACTGCTGCATTGTTGCTGCCAAAATCTGTAATTCGTTCATCATAAATTATAAAGGTTTTAGTAAGTACTTTCGGGGATGCCCCCATATATAGGTACTAAAACTCGCATTTTTAACATTTAAACCGCCATAATTAACAATTACGATTAAATTTTAAAAGATTTTTAACTATTAATTTCTATTGGAACTTCATCATCTCTTTCATTTCTCCATATCCAGAACCAACCCGTAAGTACTCATAACTATTTGTAAATAAACAAGATGAACACATTGGCATACTTTTTGTAATCCTCGTCTTTATGTTGCTGAACTCATGCGAGCTGCCCGCCACAATGGTTCTATTTGCAAAGATAATAACAAACAGTGCAAACGGGCCATGCAGTCCTGGAATATACTTGAATGCGTCCAACTTCTGGGGGACTTTCAATTAACTCATATACGACCTACCACCGAATCTGGCCATTAGTGCCATATGACTTCCTCAAAGCAATTTGCTGACATTTTTTATTCAAATCCTTTCACCAAATCATATAATTTTGCGATATCCAATCCGTCTTCACCGGAATCGGTAGCATCAACAACCATACCTTCTTTTTTCAGCATTGCTTCAATACTTTGAGATACGGCGTAATCATCTTCAACTAAAAGAACTCTCATCGCTTTTGCCTTTCATAAAAAAATCCTATCAATGAGGTTATTCTAAACAAAATATCTTAAATGGAAAGAACTTGTTAATAATTATTAACAGCATTATAAATTTTTTTACAACCGGTTGATAAAAAGAGTTATTTTTTTAATTTTTGCAAAACGGCAAACGGGTTTTCTTTTGTGTCTCCGTCTTGTGTGACATATTGAGCAAAATCAAAAACTTCGCCTTCGGCACGCGGATAATCATCCATATTGAGCGCGATTTGTTCCAAAGTAATGTCGGCCAAATTAATTTCACCGTTTTCTATAATGTCCGGAACATCATCATTAATACCGGCTTCCATTTCTTTAATATCTTGATAGGTTGCGACAGTGTCGTAGATGAGGGTAAACGGCACATTATACTCTTGTAAAAAATTTTCTAAGCTGATAACGCTTTTAAGCATTAGTTGAGCTTTCACCGTTCCCCAAACTTCTAAGATGTGATTTTTGATGTTGCGCTTTAAAAATATTTCTGCGGTAAAGTTTTTAGCTTCTTCCACTTTAAGTATTTCGGTAATATCAGCCAGTTCGTCTTTATCGGCATTAATCTCAAATTTATATTGATTCTGATTTAATTCATCTATTTTGAGCGGATATGAAAATTTTTTTTGCATTATAAAATCCTTGTGTTATATATAGCTGTATAAATTATAAATATAAGGAATAAAACAGATGTCAATACGCAATTTATTTTTTATTTGCACGGCTTTGTTTTGCGGCGCTTGCTCAAGCGACTTGTTTTTAGATCACGATGGGAATATGCCTGATAGTGAAAAAATCGCGCAAATCAGAACCGGACAAACAAAGACAGAAGTCAACGACATTTTGGGAGCGCCAAGTCTGACAACCGGTTTGAGTGATGATCATTGGATATATATGTCTTCAACGATAAAGCGTGTGGCTTTTATGCGCCCTCAGGAAATGGATCGTAAAGTTTTGGCTATTACCTTTGACGATAATAAAGTCAGTAAAATTGAAAAGCGCACTTTGGCAGATGCAAACAACATAAGTATAGATAAAGATGTAACCGAGTCTGCTGAGAGACAGCAAGGATTCTTCCGCAAATATTTCGGCGGTGTCGGCTCCTATAATCGTGATTGAAAACTTAGAAACAAAACTGCCACACACGTTGGCGCATTTCGGAATTTTCGGATCTCTCGGTACAATTACCGAAGGACCGTTGATTACCGATGTGGAATTCAAATTGGCTGAAGGTTCTAAATTCGCCTATGTTGAAAAAATGATTAGAGATATAGCACGAGAACTTGGTGTTAGCGGTATCCGCGTTACCGAAATTCCGAATTCAACTTATATTAGTTTTGAAATACCGCAACCTCAGGTAGAAACAATTCCGTTTCCGCCGATGGTTTATTCGACTGAATTTATAAAATCATCTTATGCCTTACCGATATGCATTGGGGTAAATATGCGCGGTGTGCCGGTTATGAAAGATTTGAGTAAAATGCCGCATTTGTTGGTTGCCGGTACAACTGGATCAGGTAAATCAGTCGGATTGAACTCTTTTATTTTATCACTGATCAATAAAAAGAAACCGGAAGAATTGCAATTTGTTTTGATTGATCCGAAACGTATTGAATTTAGTATGTACAATAATCAAAAATATATGTACATCCCTGTTATTACGGATATGAACGAAGCCAGTGCTTGCTTGGAACAGTTAGTCAACGAAATGAACTATCGTTATACGCTGTTTGAACAGGAAATGGTTCGCAATATCGGAGAATATCAGGAAAAAGGCTTGAAAATGCCGTATATTGTATGTGTTATAGATGAGTTTTCTGATTTGATAATGTTTGATAAAACCGTTGAAAAGCAGGTTTTGATGTTGGCACAAAAATCGCGTGCCGCCGGAATTCATTTGATAATTGCCACGCAACGTCCTTCGGTTGATGTGATGACCGGCACGATTAAAGCTAATTTGCCGACACGCTTATCTTATAAGGTTTCATCACCCACGGATTCTATGACGATTTTAAATTCTACCGGTGCGGAAATGTTGCTCGGACGCGGCGATTCGCTTTTGTTGGAAGAAAACGGTATGTTGACGCGTGTTTTGGGGGCCTATGTTTCAAATCAGGATATTATGAATATGCTTGAACCTTATCGTTGTGCCGAACCGCAAAAATTTAAGGATATTTTGGCACAAAGACAGCAACAGGCAAAGCAAAACTACCAGAACAGCCGCGAAACAGAACCTAAAACAGGTATGATTAGCAAATTCACAAGTTGGGGGGAGCGTATCGGCAAAGTTAATCAACGGCGTGTTGTGAATTTTTTGTTGGCGATTGTTATGGGAATTGTAACCAATATGACAAAGTCATCATCTAAAAAGTCAACATCCGATATTATATCCGGTGCGGCTACTTCGGCGGCTAAATCCGTTAAACGTTCTGTAAAAGCACAAGCTAAGCGTGCAATCACACAAGCGGTTTTGGATAGTTTAAACAAAAAGAAATAGTGAAATTTGGCGCGCTTTAACTGTGTCCGGTAATACCAATCATACGTTCAAGGTTGATGCCGGATTCGTCAATGGCACGTTGCCATTTTTCTTCATCTTTTGTGCGGAATAAAAGCTCTTTGTCGGCATTAATGATTAACCAGTCATTGCGAAAAATTTCGGCTTCCAACTGACGTGGTTGCCAAAAAGAATAACCTAAAGCAACGAGTTTATCGGCAGGACCCTGATCAAAGGCAATATCGGTGATAATTTCGGTGGTAGAAGA
>JAKSUO010000121.1 GCA_024408895.1 Alphaproteobacteria bacterium
ACAGGTTATTATGCAAACGGTAAAATCAGCTATATTTTTAATTTGAATAAAGACGGCTTGATAGACGGTAAATTGAAAGAATATTATGAAGACGGTAATTTGGCTGCTGAAACGTCGTTTATTGCCGGTAAAGAAGAGGGGGTTAAGTTGGAATATTTCCCGAATGGAAATATATCGCAAACTTCGTCATATTCTGATGGTATGTTGAATGGTCCGACAAAAGTTTATGATGAAAACGGCAGCCTCAGTATTGAAATGAATTATACAAACAACAGATTGGAAGGGCCGTCATTTGCGTATTATCCGAATAACAAGCTAAAAGAAGAAGCAATGTTTGCCGATAATCTTCACGAAGGTTCTTATAAAAAATATGCTGAAAACGGGACTCTGATTTCGGATGTTAATTATGTTAAAGACAAGCCGGAAGGTATAACAAAATTGTATTACGAAAGCGGTGAATTATACGCAAATATGCCATATAAAGACGGTTTGTTGGACGGTAAAGCGGTGATGTATTACGAAAATGGGCAGATTTTATCGGAAGCAACTTTTCAAAATGGTTTTATCAACGGATATGAAACAGAATATTATCCGAGCGGTAAAAAGAAATATGATTATCAATATAGCAAAGGAAAATTAAACGGAAAGTCAATTGATTATTATGAAAATGGTAAAATTCAACGCGAAGCTTTTTACCAAAACGGTCAAATCAGCAATTTCGTACGCAATTATGATGCAAACGGCAACCTTATCTTTGATGCGGAATATCTTGATAACGAATTGAATGGAAAAGTAACGTACTATCAGGGTGATAATCAAAAGATGAAGAGTATTATTCCGTATAGCAACGGCAAAATTTCGGGCAACATTATCCAGACCGGTAAATATGGCAATAAAGAGCAAGAAGTTGTGTATAAAGACGGTGTTTACCAAGGCGAATCTTTTGGCTATTATCCGACCGGAGAAATGAAATATCGCTTGATTACACCAACTAAAAATATTAGTGCTGACGAATTATATTATGATCAAAACGGTAATCCGATTACGGAAAATTTAACCGGCGTTTTAACTATGTATGACCGTCAAGGTTCTATAATCGGCGAAGTGCCATATAAATCAGGTAAGGTTTTAGGCACCGTGAAAACGTATAATGCCGATACGCATCAATTGGTTGAAGAGGCCGAGATTGTGAACGGAAAACTGGAAGGAACATATAAAGAATACGATGAAAACGGAAAATTGATTACAACGGCGCAATATAAAAATGATCTTTTGGACGGCAAGTTGACAACCTATTACACATCCGGAAAAGTTCTAAGCACTATTCCGTATACTGGAGGCGTTGCCGTAGGATTGGCTATCGGTTATTATGAAAGTGGTCAACAGGCATTTACCGTTCCTTATAAAAACGGTAAAATGAACGGGTTGCTGACAATTTTTTATCCGTCCGGTAAAAAACAAATTGAAAAAATGTTCCGTGACGGTATGTGGACGGCTGATGAATATCGCGCTTATGATGAAAACGGTAATCTTGTTACCGAAGTTTATAAGGATTCTTTCAAAACGCATTTTGTAAAAGTTGATATAAATGGCGAAAAAACGGAAATGAGCCCACAGGAAAAACAAAAGTTTGAGGAGCAAAACTTTAAACTTGATTTATCAAACAAGACCACAGATGAAATTGCAAAAATTGCAGAAATGCAAAACAGCGAGACACAAAATGAATGATGATGAAATAAAAGCCAGATTGGTTGATATTGAAATGACTTTAGATACGCAATCCAAAATTTTGGAAGATTTGAGCGAAATGGTGATTCGTCAAGGCAAGATGATTGACTATTTGTTTAAACAAAATGCAATGCTTCGTGATTCTCTTTCAACCGATGTGGTTAAACCGCTTAGCGATGAGACACCGCCGCCGCATTATTAGAAAGATTGAGAATGGATAATATTTGCATTGCCGTTTTATCGGCAAAAGAAGAAAAATCTATCAGATGTTTTTCTATGCGTCCCGTTTGTGTTGTAGCATTATACAGGCAATAGGGTGTTGTAAAATATTTTTTATAAATTGTGCTGTCGTCAATATGCAGACAAATATTGTGTTTCCGACAATAAACGGCTTTTGCTTCATTCCAGAGTTTATCATCCATGTGGAAACTTCCGTCGGCTGAAACAGTTATTTTATCTTTTTGTTCGTAATCATTAAAAATGCACCATATTGCGGTGTAAGGAATGTCATGCGCGCGCAAGTATTCCTTAATGTCATTAAAAGGACCGCCGCTGATAACATAAATTTGCAAACCTCGCTGCATAAACTCTATGCTCAGCTGTCTGAAAAATGCCGGATTTTGATTGATAACACCGTGAAAATCAAAACCTATTTTAGCGCAATTCATCTTTGTCGCCAAAGTTTTCATTGTACCACTCTTTCATGGAGTTAGGGCTTAAAATAGATAAAGAATTGATATCAATTTCAGGTTTGTCAGCCGAACCGTTTATTTTGTAGTCTGCCGCAAAAATTGTACCATCTTTGCTGGCCAGTAAATTACCGACAACCGGAATTGTGCCTAAAAAGCGATTCAAACTGTATGCCGGAGCAATTACCCCATGCAAGCGAATATCATCCGATGCTCGGTTGTATGTGCCGATAGAGGTTAAGCCGACAACATTTCCTTCCATCCGTGCCTGTTTCAATTTTAGGATTTTGGTGTGATATTCAAACGGTGCGCTCAAATGCGTAAATGTCAAACCGTCGCCTTTCAATAAATCCAACATTCCGGTAAAAGATGCCACCGACAAAAGTTGAGCCATAACCGGAGCGTTTTGAATACTAAAATCACGAATGGTTGCGTGACCGATGAATTTTTTATCAGCGGAGCGTTTTGCCTCAATTTTTAAGATGCCGCCGACCATGTTATCATACAGACGTAAAACTTTTAAAGTGCTGCCGGCATTGTTACTGTCTATAGACAGATAGTGCTCTTTGGCAGAACGCGGCATATAATCCAAATTCAGCTTGATAGACTTATCAATACCGTAGTTGCCGATTAGATGAAGTTCATCAATTCCTATACCTTTACGCAATTTTGCACTGCCGGCAAAGTTTTGTATCGGCGTTGTTTCATTGGTCCATAAACTGCTGACGGTAATAAAAATATCCGTATTATTCACGTCTTCCAAGCCGTCATCTTCATTTTCTTGCTTTGGCGGTATATTTTTTCCGACCTCTGATTTATTATCCGCTTTATCAAACAAAGGAATTAGGTTAAAACTGTTACCAGAAATTTCAACCTTAATCTGCGGAGTGACACTGTCAGATAAAATAATTTTAGCTTTTGCAGAAGTTTTTGGTCCTTGAATTTGCGTTATATCTGCCGATTTTACCCGGCCGCTAGGATACATTTTAAGATTTCCGTTAAGGATAAATCCTGACTTTGTGAGGCTGATACTCGGTATATCGGTAACTTTATCTTTGTTGACAATAATGTGTGCCTTGGCTTGCGCCGGCTGACTTGGATTTTTTACAAATCCCAAATAGGCATAATCTATTTTGGAATTTTTCAAATCGGCTGAAATGTTTATATCAATTAAATCATTCTTTTTAACTTCAACATCTGCTTCAACTAGGGCATACCCCTCCAAATTCGGTTCACTGATGATTTTCCAATCAAGCCCCAATGCTTTTTTGGTTGCATCATCCAGCTTAAATGATATATGGCTGCGATTCTTATAATCTTTCTCGGCAAATTTTTCATCCATGGATAATTTAATCGGAATTTTATCAAAACTTCCGTCGCCGTTTAACGTCCAGCCTTTTGAATTAACGGCAAGTTTCATATTTTCGGTGTTGGCGGT
>JAKSUO010000122.1 GCA_024408895.1 Alphaproteobacteria bacterium
CCAATGGGATACCTCCTCGCGATCCGTGGCCGAAACAAAAAACAAAAAACGGCGTTCCATATTTGGAATAACCCCTTCAAACGGCTTATCGGTTACCCATTTGGAATAAACCATCGGAACACACTTATTGCCTGAGCCGTATAAAATTGTCTCTTGCGCATAAGCCGGCAAATCTTTCCACGGCGTTTTATTTGATATATCCAAATATTCACACAAAGAATTAAGCGTTTGCCGATAGAAAATAGAATGGCTACTGACAGACCACGGAGCAATAGCACCATTAGCCAAGCTTAAATTTTCATTTGGCACGACAAGCTCCGGATCCATATACAAACTGGCACCCAAACCGCCACAATGCGGGCAAGCACCCTCAGGATTATTAAACGAAAACAAACGTGGCTCAATTTCCTCTATTGTAAAACCGGAAACCGGACAAGCAAATTTGGAGGAGAATATAACGCGCGATTTGTCGGCCATTTTTTCAACATACAAGATACCGTCACCAAGTTTTAATGCCGATTCAATAGATTGCGCCAAACGTGTTTCTATTCCGGGCTTGATAATCAATCTATCAATAACAACCTCAATATCGTGTTTAACATTTTTATTTAGAGCCGGAAGTTCCTCTATTCCATAAATTTCGCCGTCAATATCCAAACGTTGAAATCCTTTTTTTTGCAGTTCGGCAAATTCTTTTTTAAATTCTCCTTTTTTGCCACGGGCAATCGGTGCCAGTAATATCAGTTTGCTGCCTTCCGGATATTCCATAATTTTATCCACCATTTGTGAAGACGATTGTGCTTCAATCGGTAATCCCGTTGCCGGTGAATATGGTGTACCGGCTCTGGCCCAAAGTAACCGCATATAATCGTATATTTCCGTTACCGTACCGACAGTTGAGCGCGGATTATGCGACACGGTTTTTTGCTCTATGGATATAGCCGGTGACAACCCTTCAATGGAATCCACATCAGGTTTGCTCATTAAATCAAGAAACTGTCTGGCATAAGAAGATAAACTTTCCACATAGCGACGTTGTCCTTCAGCATAAATCGTATCAAATGCCAATGATGATTTGCCAGAACCGGATAAACCGGTAATCACAGTCAATTTGTTTTTTGGAATATTTACATTAATATTTTTTAAGTTATGTTGGCGCGCGCCTTTTATTTCAATATATTTGCTTTCAGACATTTTTCTCTCCACCGCGGCAAATTGTATATCATTTACAAATTATTGGCAACCATTTAATTGTTTGCAAAAACGAATTTATTTGTTATAGTGCTTCTAAATCAACATTTTATATGTATGCTTATGCGGTGTGTTTTTTTATATATAATTTGCCTGTTTTTTGCTGTTTTTTCAACAACGGCAACTGCCGGTGTAACGATTGCACTTGTTGCACCAAAAGCAGAAGAATATGTTCAGCAGGGCGAGGAGTTGAACAAAGGTGTTAAGCGCGCCATTGATGAAATCAATAATAAAGGCGGATTACTCGGTAAAAAAATAAATTTTTTAGCGGTTGATGACCAGTGTAATGACAGTATTGCCATATCCACGGCCCAAATGTTATCCGTGCAGAAAGAAAAACAAATTGTTTTAGTTATCGGGCCATATTGCGCCAATTCGTTTGATAAGGTGGCCGATGTTTATGCTCATGCTAAAATTTTTCAAATTATTCCGACAACGGTAAATTATACACAGGCCAAAACCATAAAAAAAGGTTTGGTAAAAATGCTTGGATATACCAATCAAGAAGCCAAAGATTTTTTCAACTATTACAATTCTAATTTTGCCGGAAAAAAGGTCGCCATTATCAGCAATACCAATGATGCGGAAAGTATGGAAGAAGCGCAAGCTATTTTAAGCGAATTTCAAAAACACGGCAAATCAGTTGTGATTAAGTTATACACTTATGATATGACCAACAAAGATTATGTAGATTTAGCTGAAATGGTGCAAAAAAATCGTAACGAAATGGCATTTTTGCTGGGTACGGCAAAAAATATTCGCAAAATTGCTCGTCGCTTGCGTGAAATTGATGAGAATTTTATTTTGTTTACCAATAAATATACAGCCAACAAATCATACTTTGATTATCTCGGCTCGCTGGCGGACGGTACATATTTTATGGAGCTTCGTGGTCGTAACGACGATCCGGAATTAGCCGAAACACTGGTTAAACTGCGCTTGAGCGGATTTGATTTTGAAGGTTTATCTTTATACGGATATTCCGCAGTAAAATTATGGAAAAGTTTAGTTGAGAAAGCAAAATCTTTTGAATATGATAAAGTTTCGGCATATTTAAATGACAAAAACATAAAAACCGAATTCGGCAACAAGATGTTTCATAACGGCGCGCCGAGAGTCAGTGAAAGTTATGCCATATACAGATATGAAAACGAAAGCTACGTCAAAGTCTATTAAAGGAAAAAGTTAATGGAAAAATACAGAATCATCGGTAATATGACCGGCAATTCCATGGACGCCATAGACCTTGTTATGACTGATTTTGACGGCGATAAAATGACAGATGTATGTGTATATACCAAACCCTATGAAAAAAATATGCAGGAAAAAATAGAAGCCTTGCGTGGCGAAGTTTTCAATAAAACGCGCGCGCAAATAGAGGCATTACCGAATTTTAAGGCTATTCATAATGAATATATTCGGCAGATTGCGGACTGCATAAATGAAATGTGCGCCGTTAATCATATTGATAAAACAACGGTGGACGCCATCGGTTTTCATGGAAAAACTTTGGATCATAATCCGCCTTCTAAAGCCCGATTAAGCAAAACGCAACCCTATACCTTGCAAATTGGTTCGGGGCAAATGTTGGCTGATTTAACCGACATCACGGTAGTATATGATTTTCGTTCTGATTTTTTAATGAAAGGTTTTGAAGGTGCGCCGCTTATACCGCCACACAATGCGCACATTGCCGCAACCGAAGGTGATGGTTGTTATTACAACGGCGGTAATACTTCTAATTTTGCGCTAATTGCAGACGGCGTGGCGCAAATCAGTGCCGATGCCGGTCCATTTAATGAATATACGGATAACTATGTTCGGCAACACACATCGGAATCCTTTGATAAAGACGGAATGTTCGGATCAAAAGGTTTTGTCTGCACACACTTGCTGCAAAAAATTTTTAACATTGGCAGAACTTATTACGAAACGCCGTTACCAAAATCGGGGGATCCGGCTTACTATCACAAAGATATAATTTTTCAATATATTCAAGAACAAAACATTAAATTTGAAGACGCCGTGCGCACTTTTGAATATGCCGCGGCCTATATCGCTGTGCAAGCGCTGACTCTTGTTCCGGATAATATAGAAATACCTTCACAAATGATTTTATTCGGCGGCGGATGGAAAAATCCGATTGTTCGGCAAAGTTTTGAAAATTTATTGAACGGAAAAGACTTTGTATTGCCGGAACATACTGCGCAATTTGCCAAACTATGCGGAAGATTTCGCCATTTACCTACAATTAAACAATCAAATTTCGGTGATTATATGGAAGCTCGGCTGTTGGCGGATTTAGCCCGATACAAATTGGCTGACAAGGCGTGGGAAATTCCTGAAGCTATGCAAAAAGGGCAAAAAATCGTGTGCGGCGTAATTGCAAAACCGAATCCGCACCGCAAAAGTTATAATGATTGCATTAATTCGGCAGCCAAGGGCTGGCAACCAATATTTTGAAAACATCTGATTTTTTCAATATTTTATTGAATTTTTTTTCTTTTATGTTATGGTTATGCCGTAACAAAAGGAGCAAGCCATGTTTTCTGAAAAATGGAATTATCGTTTTTTGCAGTTGGCCGATTTGATT
>JAKSUO010000123.1 GCA_024408895.1 Alphaproteobacteria bacterium
TACACAGCATATTTGCTTTTCGGTTTTGGTGCTATGTATTATTTATTTGCGCCGAAAATTAAGTTGTTTGAAAAAACATTGGATATAAGTGTATCAATGCTTCCGTTTCTCTATATATGGGGATTTACGGCTCTGGGTATGATTTCCGGTTATTTTATAAGCAACAACTATGATTTTGTGGATTCTTTGACGTGGACACGCATACTTATTCCGCTCGGATTATCTATGGTAATTTATTTTGCTTATATTTTTCTTCGTCCGATGCTATACCGAATATTGATAGGTGTTTGCGTTGCCGTTATAATCTGGTTGCAACATATTGAGAGTGTGAGCTCACTTCCCGGTTTGCCGGTATGGGCCATCCAGCTGATTATTTTTGTTTGTGCAACCGGTTTTTGCTTGATTGCTCCTGTATTGAACGGTGTTCCTCACACATTTATTGTTCCGTCGGTTGCAATTTTGTTCGGCTTAAGTGTTATGTCCATTATTGGCGCGGCGCCGGGGTATTTTGCATATTGTGCGGCAATGATTATCGGTTGTTTAGCTGCGTATTTGTACCTGAATTTTTACACCGTAAAAATTGAGTTTGATAATCCGACTTGTTGTGCGACAGCCTTTCTTATATGCAATTTATTGGTTATGAATTCCGGCGAATATGGTATAATGTCGTGTTTTGTATTAACGCTGATTTTTTGGGTTGAGTTTATTGCCGCGCTATGGCGTCGCTATTTTGTAACAAGTAGCGGTCATTTGTTTGAAAATACCAATTATTATTGGCTAGCCACTCACACATCAGCGCAAATGACTGTAACAAGCATTTTAAAAATATGCGTAGTCGCGATGTTTTTGGCGTGGTTTCAACTTTTTTCCGTTAACGAATATTCATTATCTATTGTTGCCTTTGTCATAATTTATTGGTTAAACGGTTCTATCGGCAATTCTCCAAAGAAATCGTTAAAGCAAATCAATAAAGAATTTGTGGAAAATCTTAAGCAAGAAATAGAAGCAACAAAAAAAGCCCTGCAAAAGAAAGATAAAAAATAAAATGCTTTTGAACGGATATTTTGAAAGTCTATACGAGTTATTGTCGGCCTCCAAAAAAGGCGAAGCGTCACCGATGTTTCGTGTGACTGTTGTTGCTTTTGAGGACAAGTGCAATTTGAATTGCGGATTGCGTTTTGCCGAACTTTTAAAAAAGAGCGGAATGTTTGACGTTAAGTTTTTTAACGAACCTTTTTCCAAAACATTTTTGAATTTACAAGGTCGCAATTTTTTTGATTTTATAGATCGTGGGCAACAAATTTTGAAAAGCACGCAATCTGATATTGTGATTTGGGGCTATGAAGAAAGCGGTAAAATTCGCTTAAATTTTCAAATTGCCGACCAATATGTTATTCCGAACGAGTTATCATTTTCGTTGTTGGACAGTTTGTTTGTGCCGCTTAATTATTTTAGCGATACGGAAAATTTTTCAAAATCGTTGTTATCAGTAATATATGGCATTATCGTGTCTGCCATCCGACCGGTAACTAACGAGCAGAAAAAATTTAAGCCGTTGTTGCTTAAAGAAATTGTCAAAATGATTTCCACAGATAATTCCGCCAAAGATTTATCTCGTGAGTTTATGCCCTATATTATGAATATGCTTGGTAAAGTTTACTTAAGCAGTAAAAAAGATGAATTAACCGATTCTGACGTTGAAATAATAGAAAATCTTTTTGATACGGCTTTGAAAAATAAGCAATATATGCGGTTGCCGATTTATTTTGGTTGTGTTTACAACAATCTTGGCCAACTTTATGATATTTCGTTTATGCAGGCAGCGGAAAGCGGCAATACGGATTATTTAAAAGCTGCAATTAAAAATTATCAAGAAGCTCAGAAATATTTGAACAAAAATTATCCCTATGATTACGGCATAATTTCGTATCGTTTGGCTATTTTGTATTTTGAATTTTGGAAACATACCACCGATTTGCAAGCGTTGCGTGATGCTGTGTCGCACCTACGCGAGGCGGAAAAAGTTTATTCTTTTGCTCAGTTTCCGCAATCTTGGGTACATGTTGAAGGCTTGCTTGGGTATTATCTGACTTCTTTGGGTATGACAACGCATAGTAATGAAGTAATGCAGTTGGCTATCAATAGCTATAAACAGCAACAACAAACCTATACACAATTTTTACATCCGGTTGAATGGGCTAAAATTCAGGAAGAAATCGGCAACATTTATTATTTGCTCGGCAAGCAGAACGATGATGACAATTTTATGTATGAGGCTCGTAATTATTTCAATTCGGCCATGAATGTTTATGAAGAACTGAAAATAAAAGAAAAAATTTCCAAAATCCAGATCAGACTGTCCAAAGTTCGTAATTATATCGGTTAAAACGAGTTCTATTTTTTGTGAAGAGCCATGCCGAGCTGGTTAGAAAATTCGGCAATTCCGCCGGTTAAAGCTATTCCTATTAAATTAGCGACAATATCAATATCATTTTTGATATTTTCCGCATCTTGCTTAGAAAAACGTGAAGGAACGTGGTTGATGGTGTTTTCTTCATTTTGATTTTCCGGATGTCCGACTCCGATGCGGATTCGGTTATAGTTTGGCGTTATTGCGGCATCTATACTTTTAATACCGTTGTGTCCGCCCGAGCCTCCGCCAATTTTGGCTTTAATTTTGGTTGTCGGCAAATCCATATCATCATGAATAACAAAAATATTTTCCGGCAGAATCTTATAAAAGTTGGCTACTTGCACGACACTATTTCCGGACAAATTCATGTAAGTTTGCGGTTTTAACAGATATACTTTTTTACCGTCAATGTTTCCCTCGGCAATCAGTCCGCTGAATTTTGCGCGAAAAGCGGAAAAATTATAGCGGCGATGAATCTCATCTGCCGCCATAAATCCAACGTTATGGCGTGTCGCTTCATATTCCGCACCGGGATTACCCAAGCCGACCACCAAAAACATTTTTAACCTCTATTTACGCAAGAAATCAACGTGAATAGGTCTGTCAGAAACCGGATGGAATTGAACATCTTGGCAAACAACCTTTGTTTTTTTGCCCTCAATATCAACCGTAATATCAGAAGAATAGAAGTCTCTCAAATTCAAGGCTTTTTCTAATTCAACCGGATCCAAGCTGATTAAAACGGCGTCTTTTTTACCACCGTAGATAACTGCAGGAATGCGACCCTCACGACGACAAGCACGAGCTGCCCCCTTACCTGCTTTTTCACGCTTTTTAGCATTAAAAGTATATTCTGTCATTTTATTATCCTTTATAATGAAATTACACACTTTCAGCCTCCAGGGGTGCCGAAAGTGAGTGTGTTTTACAACAAAAAAACGCGAAAGGCAAGTATTTTTTCCGAAATTGCAAAATTTTTACAAATTAGTTGTTTGGGCTTGATTTTTGTGCTTAATAAGCCGGATTTATTTATAAGAGTGATAGTGGGTATAGCACCGTCATTCTTCACGCAATGTAGTGTTTTTTTTACTGTCATTCTTCACCGAACGCAGTGAGGGGGAGAATCTCCATCCTTTTTTAAAAAAACATTGAATATACAACCGGTTAGCTTGAAAAAGTATATAAAAATAAACGGTCATTTATTTTTATATACTACAATATCAAATATTAAAACTTAGTTAAACAGTTATCCACTTGTTTTTACTGAATTATTTTTTTTCCAAAATTATCATATTCTGCCAAAAATGCAATGCACCATAAATGACCATTTATGGTGCATTTAAAACATAAGGAGAATATAGAATGAATAAGGAAAAAAGAGT
>JAKSUO010000124.1 GCA_024408895.1 Alphaproteobacteria bacterium
AACCCTTCAAACTCGTCCAGATTTTGTGTCGGATTCATATACACCCCGATTGTTTTCAAAATTTCAGGCTTAGAAACTTTTAACAACGCCTTATCAATATCCTTTTCCAAATAGCGGTGTCTTTCGGTAATAAAATTTTTAACAACCACCCCGTTATTTTGCCGATTGCGTAAAAACGCGCCAAAATAATCAAAGCTGCCTCTTTCATTTTTTTTATAATTCGGCCCGTGACGAATTCCGATACTTTCCAGTTCCCTGCGACTATTTTTCATATTTTTTCAAGAAGCGTTTAATTTGTTCAAAATATTGATAATATTCCGGATTTTTCATTTTATAATCGCGAGCAATATACAAATCAAATAAGTATGGCTCTTTCAATTTTGAAACAATTTTTGCCGATTCGTCCGAAGGAGTATAAAAACCTGCGGACGTCAAATCCATTTTTGATGAAAAGATGAGCCCAATCAGCCATAAAAACAAATACACGCCAAAAAACAAAAGCCCCGCAAAACCACACAGTTTAAATGTTTTATGCTTTTGAACACTACGCCTGTATAATAAAACTTGTCCGTTCAGCCACATAAACGCGCCGCTTAAAATTGCAAAATACAAAACATCTGACACACCTATTTCGCCCAATAGAAAATTGCCGTATGTCTCAAAAAGTTTGAACGGCGTCACCAACAAAAGCAGTGCCATAACAAAAACACTGATAATATACGAAACAATCATATGCTTGCTACACGAGGATAATAAACACCCCAGAGAAGCAAACAAAAATTGCAACAACCATAATCCCAAAAAGCAGCAAATAATATTTCCCGTATCCAAATTTAACCAAGTCGATGTATATATAATTTGCGGCAACAAACACAAACTCATTACAACACTTGCAATAAAGGTGGCCAAAACTTTTGATGCCACCAATTTATAATCGGCAATCGGTTGCGTTAATAAAAACTCGGCAGTTCCCGCTTTATATTCATCAGACCACGACTTCATCGTCAGCGCCGGAATAAATGCCAACAAAATATAAGGCTGAACATAAAACAACGAAAATGCCGCTGCATCGTGCATCACCATATAAGCGCCAAAATACAGAGATATTCCCGCTGATGCAATCAAGTAAAGTGCAAAAACGAGATACGCAAAATACCCCTTAAAATAACCGTTTATTTCTTTTTTCAATAACGCTGTAAATTGTTGCATCGGAAACCTCACTTTTTTGTTATCTGCCTAAAAGATTCCAATAAATCATTTTGTGTTTTTTTCTTAAAATCCGCCAATTTAGCATCAATCAAGAGTTTTCCTTTATGCAAAAGCAAAACTTTGTCTGCCACGGCATCTACATCTTCCAAAACATGAGTAGAAAGAATCACCGCATGCCCCTTTGCATATTCTTTAATTATTTTGCGAATGGCAAATTTTTGGTTTGGATCCAAACCTTCTGTCGGTTCATCCAGAAGCAGAATATCCGGTTCGGCCAACAAAACGGCCGCCAATTCCGTCCTTTTTTTATAGCCTTTTGACAGAGTATCATTTTTTTGCGCAACAACATCTTTAAGTTCAAGCAAGTCAACAACCTGCCTAATGCGTTCCGTTTGTTTTTCTGGTGCAACTTGACGAATATCGGCCACAAATTTCAAATATTCAAAAACATTCATTTCGCCGTATAAAGCGGAAACTTCCTGCACATAACCGATATGGTTTAAAAACTCCAACCGATTCGCCGACAACTTTATATCATTAATTTCCACTGCACCGCAATCTGCCTCAATAAACCCGCTTAAAATCCGCAACAGTGTTGATTTTCCGGCACCGTTTTCCCCCAATAACGCAACAACTTGTCCTTTTTTCACCGCAAAAGAAACATTTTCAAGCGCCTGTTTTTCACCGAATGACTTACATATATCAATAACTTTTAACATATCCGTTTCCAATCTACCAAAGACACTTTCATCATACACATTTTTTTTTTTTTTTTGCAATATTATAAAAAACTATAGTGACAAATTTATTTTAATGGAGTAATAATTAACAAAACGCTTAGATGGAGCAAATTTATTGGATACTTTTACAAAAGAAGAAGTTAAAAATTTTATTATCGGCATAGTTGTCTTAGCTGTGTTTATAATCGTTCTCGGCATTTTTAAATATCAACACAACACATGGAAAGATGCCGACAACACCGATTATACGGTATACGCCACTTTTAATAGAACAGACGGCCTGGACATAGGCGATAAAGTCAGAATGTCTGGCATAGATATCGGCCGCATTGAAGGTTCTGTTCTGGATAATAATTTTCGGGCAACCCTAACCTTAAAAATTCGCAAGGACATCAAAATTCCGGACGACAGCAGTGCATCTATTGTCAGCAATAGCTTAATGGGCAGCAAATATATTGAGATAGAGCCGGGCGGTTCTGAAGAATATATTGAAGAAAATGGCGAATTTTCTTATACTCAGGACGCCATTGTTTTGGAAGAATTGGTGGATAGGATTATTTCACTGGGAAAAACCAAACGCAAAAATCAAAAATGCCTGACAGTTCCGATTGCGGCAACCAACACATCTGAAACGGAGAGTTAAAATGCATAAAAAACCTGTTGAAACCATTATGGGACTTGTTGTACTCATTATTGCCATTTTGTTTTTGACATTTGCTTTACGCGTGTCAGATTTACAAGTTGTAAAAGGCTATACTCTGACGGCCGATTTTATGAAAGTCGGCGGCTTAAGCATTGGGTCTGATGTGCGAATTAACGGAATTAAAGTTGGCACGGTAACGGCACAAACCTTAAATAACGAAGACTATACGGTCAGAGTGACTTTTAGCATTTCTGCCGATACCAAATTGCCGAAAGACAGTGTTGTCGCAATTGTAGGTGATGGTTTAATGGGAGATAAATTTGTTAAAATAGAACCCGGAAAATCAACGGAATACCTATCCGATGGCGATTCGTTTGAAAAAACGAAAGATTTTAAAACTTTGGAAGATATGGTAGGCGAAATAATATTTATGGTAACTGATAGCGGCGAAAAAAATGATAATTAAACTTTTAGCAAAAATTTTCCTGTTTGCGATAATATTACACAGTTTTGCGGCTTACGCCGAAAATATTGAAAAAAATACAGCACGCATGCAGGCAATGGATAAAATTACCGGTCGGGTAAGCATGATAAACGTACCGGTCAACGGCGAAGTAAAATTCGGTTCTCTTTCTATTGTGGCACGCAGTTGCAAAACCCGACCTGCCGAAGAAACGCCAGATAATTTTGCTTTTATAGACGTGACAGATACCTCTCCTGAAGGCATTACCGAAAACATATTTAAGGGCTGGATGATTTCTTCTTCACCGGCGACACACGCCGTTGAACACCCAATTTATGACGTTTGGCTTTTACAATGCACCGACACTAAGATTGATCCCAAGGTTCTTTTATCCGAGCAAGAGTTGACGCAAAGAGATGAGCTGCCTATGCAAGGAAGAACAAATAAAAACGCCTCAAACACTTCTGAAGAAACAAAGGCTGCTTCAGCACAAGAACCGATAGAAGAAATGACCGCCGAACACCAACCGGAAACATCTGCAACAGAAATGCTTTTACCTGAAGAATTTTCTTTTGACGAAGGCGAAGAAAATGTGACGGCTGACGAAAGCGAAGAAAATGCGACGGCTGACGAAAGCGAAGAAAATGCGACAGTTGACGAAAATATAGATACCAATAAATAATCCGATACAATTACATTTTGGTTTGATTATGTTGTTAGTGTGTGATTGGG
>JAKSUO010000125.1 GCA_024408895.1 Alphaproteobacteria bacterium
CAATAGATGCTATTATTGCCAATAAAGAAAATCAGTGTGCCAACGCCAAGCCAATTTCCAACACAGATGCCTTACATCCGGATGCCGCCGGATTATTTGATAATTCCATTTTAACCGAAATGCAGAAAATGTTACACAAACTGTATAAAACTTTCGGCCTGCTGTTTATGGTCGGACACGGTTTGTTATGTTATGCAACTGTTGGAGATGGTTTGCTTAAATTGTTGGGTAGTTTTTGGATTGGTTTTCTTGCTCCTAACCTTTATATACCAAATTGGAATATATTGTTCAGTGGTATGTTTATATATTTCTTTACTATGATTTTAGCAATGGCGATTGGTCTGTACTTTATTGATATATCCTTTAAGCTAGGTTTTGCTGTTTTGATGTTACCGGTTTCCATAGGTCTGTGGCCATTCAAACCAACAAGTAAAAAACTTTCGGAAAATATCAGCATTATTGTCCGCAATGCTATGCTGTTTACACTTATGTCCATTGGTCTGTCTTTTTGTATTGTCCTTATAATGGAAGGTATTTTCAGTGGCGGTGTTTTGGATTGGGATCAATTTTGGGAATCATTGGAATCAAACAACACAGAAAAACTGATTGAAAACTTTTCTCTATTTTCCATGCACACACTTGTTATGACTTTTTGTATTATATATGGCTTAAAGATTATAGCATCCAGTGTTGAAGATTATCTAAGATATTTGTTCAACGACTCGGTATTCGGTTCCGAAAGTCCTATGCATCACCTAAGCACACAAATGGTTGGAATGGCAACCAATTTTGCTGTAAAGCCGGTGTTAAAAAAGGTCGGTAATATGGCAGCAGAAAAAACAGGTAACGCTATTTCCGCAGTTGGAGAAGGCATTTCAAATTTAGGCAGTAGTGAAGGCCGTCAAAGTTTAAGACAGAGATTCAAAAGATCTAACTCCCTCGGTCAGCAGCAACAAAATCGTGACAATTCGGATAATAATAACGATAACGATGATGATATCAAGCATGACACAACGCAACCGACACCGGATACCCCTGATACACCGGATACCCCTGATACACCGGATACACCGGATACACCACTACAAAACACAGACGGTGACAACAGCAATCCGGCACCATCCGCACCAAACAATGAAACAACACAGCAGACATCAGATGAATCAATCAGACCGTCACATGTTTTGGATCAGGTGGCAACAGGTACGTTGCAAATGTCACAATATTATACGCTTAAAATGGCTAAAGCGCTTAACATTAATTTTTTGAATGACATCATTGCATACAGTAATGCTGACGACCTTGTAAAATCAGTACGTTCAATTTCCGAGCTCAAGGCACAGGTAAAGGAGAATTTCCAATCTCTGGAAAATGAACGGCACGATAAAAATGACAACGCCGCAAAATTTTACTTAAAGAAAAGCGGCAAGGTTGTTTTGCGCACTGCAAAAGGTACGGGCGAAGATTCAGCTAAACTCGTCGGAGGTTTGCTGCAAGGTTTTGGTAAAGCCCTTGCCGACAGCGCCAAGAAAAAGCCCAAAGGTCAAAAAAAGACATTTTTACAATCCTTATGCGAAAAATCGGCTTATCAGGAATACCAAGAAAAACAAGAAAGAATAAGAAGACAAAAAGAAGAAGATTCAGCATATTATGCTTCTCTGGCGGATAAATATGATTAATTAGGACAAGCAAATGACAACATATAAACTAAATATAAAGAAACTTTTAACTGCAACAATAATTATGTTGTCAGCATTAAGCTTGCCTTATACGGCTCTGGCGGACGGAAAATCCGGTGGTGGTTCTGAAACAGCCCAACAAAATACAAATTGCAGCAAAGATTGTTCGCAAGCTTGGTCAAACGTTAGTAATGGCGGCTGCAAAGTTGATACAAATAGCGGGGGAAAAATTGTTGGCTCCGCTTCAAATAAACTTGACACCACTTGTTTACAAAATGCTTCTAAAAACAGTTGTTTTGACAGTGTTCCTATTGATGGTGGCTCGGGAAGTTATAACACTATCGGTTCGCGTAATAACGGAACACGCAACCACTATGGAACTGATATCGGGGCAAACAACACCACCAGTGCCAAAGCGTATTCCGTGGCAGAGGGACAGGTTGTGGAATATGCACCGTCAACCGGTGGCGGCAACACAATGGTTATTAATCACCCCACAAAATGTTCAGGAGGTTTGGGAAGTCATAAAGGATATCATTCCGTTTACAGACATCTTTTCAAAAGTTTGGTCGGTGTCGGCACTAAGGTCAAAACAAGAAACGAAGGTGGCCCGGCAATAGGTATTGTTGGCGGTTCCAATTATAAAGATGGAAAACTTTGCCAAAATCCGAAACAACAAAATACCGGTTGCTCAAAGGGCGGCGTTGGCGGAGCCGGTTACTATGATATACACTTGCATTTGGAAATACAAGCCGGATTATACAGTGCCGGAAGCGGAACACAAGCGAAAACAAGCCTCACATTGCAACCATATTGTCAAAACATAGGTGTTTTATGCGGTGGTTGTCCAATGCCGAAAAAATGCGGTTTACATTCAGGAGCCCCAATTCCATACGGTGATGCTTCATCAATACAAAATCCGGGGGAAGGCGATTCCGCCGGCAGAGAAACTCCGGACAACGCTGATGTCCAAGATGAAGGACAATGTAGCTTAAGTAAATTTTTAGACTCGGAAAATTGTATTTTCTGCGGGTTGTTTAAAACAATTTTCAACGCGGCCAGTTCTATTGCAAAATCAGCTATGGATGGTCTGGCTGTTCCAAGCAAAAAAATTGTCGGTATCGGATTTTTGATTTGGATTCTTCTTTATCTGTTTAAGCAAATTGCCACACCATCCGGCGCTTCTACCGGCGAAATGCTTAAAGGTATTTTATTTCAAGGTTTCCGTGTAGCCGTTGTTATCATCATTTTAACAAGTGCTTTATATTCCACCATGGATTTGACATTAAATCCGGTTTTACAAACAGGACTGAATTTTGCACAAAACCTTGCTGATTTCTCCAAATGTCCGGCTGATGCCGAGTATATGAAAGATATTAATGGTTATGATTCAACAAAAGGTTACGAAGACAGCAGTTCCACCGGCGGCCTTTCAATTGAAGTCGGCAAAGCATTTGTTTGCTCGGTTAAAAATATGGAAGACAATCTCGGTGTTTTAATGAGTGTAGGTAAATATCTTTTGTGCGTTTCATGGAATGAAGAAGCATGGCCGGGCGAAATTATGTTTATTAATGCCAAACTGATACCGCACTTAGGCTATTTTTTCAACGGACTTGCTTATTACATTGTCGGCTTAATGCTTGTTTTGTGCGCGCCATGGTGTTTAATAGACTGTGTTCTCCAACTGTGCATTGCCGCAGGGTTAATTCCGTGCGCCATCGCCGCATTTGCCTTTAAATCAACCGAGAAATATTTAAAAATCATCTGGAATTTCTTTATGAACTCCATGTTTAACTTTGTGTTTATGGCAGTTATCTTATGCATTATCAATTCATATATCATAAGTTGGTTAAAATTAAATCCCGATCAATTTGACAAAACTGCATTTATTGATACGAACCGACTGGCTATTTACGGCATCGATGGTGGCGGATTCGGAGGCATTGTAATTCTTGGTATTTGCTTCATCTGTTGGTCATTTTTTGGTGAAGCAA
>JAKSUO010000126.1 GCA_024408895.1 Alphaproteobacteria bacterium
TCACCGGTTTTTCTGCTATTTTCCGGCCTTT
The DNA here is from genome assembly GCA_024408895.1 of Alphaproteobacteria bacterium. GTDB lineage: Bacteria > Pseudomonadota > Alphaproteobacteria > RF32 > CAG-239 > RUG410. The sequence goes on from JAKSUO010000126.1 coordinate 32, forward strand.
TGTTTTTATAAATTTCTTGTCTTTCTTGTTCATTTTGTTCTCTTATTTTTTCATCAGTTTCTTATTTGGCGTTGTCTATTTTTTCCTGTATGCTTTCAAGGGTATTATCCACACCGTATGTATCTATCATTGAGTTTAACATGGCTGAGCCGTATTCTACTCCAAGTCCGACAATCGGATTTACAAAGTATTGCGTGATAACCGATGTGGCATAAATAACTCCCAAATACGCGAGTGAAACTTTAAAGCCCATAACAAGAATTTCCTGCAACATTTTGAACGGTGTAATCGGGCTTAAGGAACTTACTTGAAGCAAAATATAATACGCCAACCATATCATAAACCCGAGTTTGGCACATAGTTTTCCCAACGTTACGGCGCTTGGTAAAGCCGCATAAGCAGCTTTGAAATAAGCGTTGGTTATAACAACCACAATTTTGCAATACCAACACGCATTGTCGGTAATGCCGTCTGATAAGTACAAAGATGCAGCAGTGGTCATAGAACAGATACCTGATCTGCTTTTTCCGTCAGGATTATCAACCGAAACTTGTCCCATTTTTTTAGGTTTTCCAGTTTCGGTATCATATTGAATAACCCCATCAGTGTTGATTTGTCCCGAACCGGCATTCGGATCCATATTGTAATCGCGGTGCGGTATTGCGCCGAGCAATTTATCATTATTATATTTATAAAAACGATGCCCGACGATTTGACCACCTTCCTTCCAGAGAGGATTTGTATCTAATTTTGTATTTATCTGATTTTGGCCTTGACCTGTGAGCGTGCCTCCCTTTACAAACGATTTATTGTAAGAATATCCTCCGTTGACATAGTCTCTTAAGGTGCCGTTCATTGCTTGTTCCGCAACTTTTAGCGCGCGATTCCATTTAGTTGCACCAAGCTGTTTAAGGCCGACAGCATTTAATTGATCTTTAGTGTAATTTTTAGTATAAGGCCCTGTGATGGCACTCGGACCTGAAGAATATTGGCCGCTTTGGTATAAAACATCGGTAATCGTCAGGTTTTTATCAGAAAATTTTTTAGCGGTATTATAGCGATTGATAACCGTGTTGGCAACCATTGCCACCGACTCTTCTTTCAGCGCGCCGCCAATTTCGTATGATAACATAACGGCCAGTCGGTATTTATCCATTTCTGTACCATATTTGTATATTTTATTTTGGGCAATAATATCATTGGCGAAAAGGATTAATCCCAATGCTATTAAGGAACATATTTTAAATATTTTACTCATATTATTGCTCCTTGCCCATCGCTTTTTGAATATCTGCCTTCATTTTTTCTATTTTGGCTCGTATTTTTTCTATTTTCTCAGCAATCTCGGCTGATTTTTGGACAGCTTCCATTGTAGCACCGGCCGCTTCACTGCTTCCCATTGAGAAAAGTGCTATAATTCCGCGAATAATTGTGCCGACAACTGCAGCGACCTTTTTCTGAATTTTAGCATCGGCACCTCCTCCGGTAACCGAATCAGACATTGATACCGCCATTTTGGTTGCTTTGAGAATAACAAAACCCAAAAACATAAGAGCAGCCGGGGCAACACCAAAGTTTTTATAAGTGCTGAAGTCTCCGAAATCAATGCCGATAGATTGATCGCCTAAAACATTTTGCATTGCCAAGATTGTCGTGGCAACTATAACCACTAAGCATAACATAATGCCGGCAGAATTTAGTATTAGTTTAAAGCCTGTTGCCGTCCATTTACGCGTTTGTTCAAAAGGATAAAACAGAATTAAAAACGGCATAATCACAATCATCATGTCCATACGGAAGACACTGTCTATGATATACAAGACAAAGCAGATTTTAACAATAGTGAAAATAACCAGTAAAAAAATGCCGAGTAAGGCTGGTGTCAGTTGCGGTAAAATCATTGCTCGCAAAGCAACTTCGTAGCCGATATTTAAACGATCACCGACGGCGCAAGTCATACATGTCATAAGTTGTAAAGGTTCTTCAGGAAAGCTTTGATCCGTAAATTTAATGTTTGAAGAATCGGCTATGGTGCAGCCTGCGTCTGTAATATGGTGAGCATATACTTCGCAAAAATCTTGTCCGCCGATAACTTGCAACATATCAATCGTATCCATTTTGGCTGTCATTTGTAAAATACTGCTGGCAAGTTCCAGTAAGGTAATATAAACAGGAAATACAAAAGTATTAAGCGCGTACATAATGTTATCTGTTGACGAGGCTAATATACCGCAAACAAGACACAGCGCGCCTTTGCGCATAACCTTTGTCCAGAACTCACCGGGGGATTCAGGTGACGGGGTGGCAACGTGGCGCAAAATTTGAAAAGCCATCCATACCGAAAAGACAACAACCATTAAACCCAACAAATCTTCGCCGGTCAGTTTGTTATATACGGATAAGGATGTAGTGCCCAAATCGTTGTAAAACATTTTCAATAAGTCGCCGGTCCAGCACGTTCGGTGTGCTTCGGCAACTTGGACTATGTCTTGACCATCCGATACATCGGCGAGTTTTGTTTTCGCATCGCCCCCGCTGGAAGCCGAATCACCAGAACAGGCAGATACTAAAAGTACAACGCACAAAAGTGTACATATTATCTTCAATATATTAAAAAAACGAATTTTCATTTTATAGTCCTTCGTGCGCCCCAAACATATATATACACATTATAACATAAAATATAAAAAATAAATATTACAATATGGTTAAATTTCACTTTATCGGTGCAGAAAACGTAATCTGTTTAATTATGATGATTGAATATTCGGTGTATAAATTTTTTGTGCTTTTTAAAAGTGTAACATGGTAAGTCAGTTTTTCGGTGTGGAACTTTCCGACTGGTTTTGGCTTTGCTTATTATCCAAGAAATATCCGTTTTCAATGTATCGCCGGCATAATCCGATAATTGATTTATCTTTCAGCGGTGGCTCAACAGGTTCTGTAACTTTATAAACAACCTTTGCAAATGATTCTTCGCTTGGACGAGAGGCAATCGGAAAACTGTCATAGCGTGAAAGAATTTTACGAATCAACGCTTTCCAAGGTTGAGAGCAAAAGAGCAATCCATGCTCAATTTCTTGAGGAAGTTTAGCTAAAGCAACTGCTTTTTTGGGGGTTATATCCCTTATCATCGGTCCGGCAAGTTTGAAGGCATACTTATTTTTTTCCAGAAGTTCGGCAAAATCGCTACCGGAATTGAGCGGATTAATTTCCAATACGCGATAAATGTTGTAATTGCGGTAATTATAGCTGTTTTCTATCAGCTTGCGCAAAACTAAACCGCCTGAGCCAATGGTGATGAAAGATGTTCTGTTTTTCGTTTTTATGTTTTTCAAAAATTGCGTCAGAATATTGGCGTGATATATTAAGGTTTGGCGCAAAGATGCATAGTTGAAAATGATAATGTTTGCCGGAAGGTCTTTCAGCTCTTTTGCCAGTTCTCGGAGAGCTTTTTTGGATTGTCCGAATCCGGGAATCAAAACAATAGAATCGTCGTATGGAGCAGCCATTTCATAGGCTTCTATATATTTTATAAGCTCATCGCGACACTGTTCAAATGTGCCTGATGCCCGCCGTATGTTATGCGGATCAAGAAGACGGTAATTCAACGTTCTGACGTTTTTTTGGA
>JAKSUO010000127.1 GCA_024408895.1 Alphaproteobacteria bacterium
ATAAGATTAAGCAAAAGACCACCTATCGTGTGCAGTTTGATTTAGAAAAGTTGATAGCAGACAGTATTAAAGATATTCGCGAAATGCCGGAAATTGCTTCAGCCCGTTTACTTAGTCAGACAGCCTCAGTTGATATTCAAAAGTCAGGAGTAACTGCCCAAGCTGGTGCGATGTTTACCCAAAACTTGGAAAAGAGTTATGATGTTCTACCGGATATCTTGCGTTTAATCTCTACCAAAACATTGCTGAAACGCTCTACCGTGAATAAAATCATTCAAGAAAGTGGCCGAGCCGGAGACTTTTTGAAGAACCCGCAAGACTTCTACGAAAAGGTTTTGGAAATTATCCAGCGCAATCGTCATGCATTGGCTATTGACGGGATTAAGTACATTAAAGTGGCCGGCGAAGAATATGCTGTGCAAGAGATTTTCTCAAGTGAAGAACTGATTGCCAACCTCGATCGCAATGCTGTTGCAGTTAAAAACAGCGTTTATGATTATGTTATTTATGATAGTAGCACAGTTGAAAAGCCGTTTGCTGTGGCTTTGGATGAGGATCCGGACGTTAAAATGTTCTTTAAAATTCCGAGCCGGTTTAAGATTGATACACCTATCGGCACATATAATCCGGATTGGGCTGTTTACTTAGAGAAAAACGGCGAACAAAAGCTATATTTTGTGCTTGAAACAAAAGGAACTGACAACTTTTACGGCTTGCGACCGGAAGAACAACAAAAAATCCATTGCGGCGCACAGCATTTCAAAGCTCTTGATAATGTTATCTACTCCGAACAACCGGTCAGAAATTGGCAGGAATTCAAAAAAACGGTGTAAAATATGGAAGAAACTAAGCCGTATCGTTTTGTGTCCGAATTTGCCGCTGTGGTGGAAGCCAGACGATTGGCAAGTTTTCGTAATGACGATAATTTGCTTGCGGTTTACGCTTCTTCAAAAATTAAAATATTACCTTATCAAATAGCCGCGGCGCGATTTGCTTTGCGTTCATCGGTGTTAAAAGGTTGCATTTTATGCGATGAGGGTTCTCTCGGTAAAACATACGAGGCCTTGCTTGTGGTGGCTCAGCGTTGGTATGAGGGAAAAGAACATATATTGGTTGTCTTGCCCAAAAACCTTATGGCGCAATGGCAACAAAAACTTGATGAAGAGTTCACTTTACCAGTTATCAAATGGGAAGAATATACTGCCGATAGCAAAGGTATTTGCCTTGTCACATACGATGATGTTATCCGTGAGGCAGAAAAAGTCAAAAGCATTCGTTGGGATTTGGCCGTGTTTGATGAGGCCGATTTTCTGTTTAAGCCGGACAATAAATCAGTTGCAACCATTAAGGGTGCTGTTGGGGATGCTTTCAAACTGCTTTTAACGCCAACGCCGATTACAATGAGTATCATGGACATTTACGGATTGATACATTTTATTGATGAAAGCGTTCTGCCGGATCCTGACAGTTTTTATCGCCGGTATTTCAGAAAGCCCGAAAACTATCCGGAACTATCAAATTGGGTGTCACAATTTGCTTTTCGTACCCTTAAAAGCCAAGCGAGCCAGTATGTGAACTTTACACGCCGTCTGCCAGTTGTTTTGAACTATGTGCCGAAAGATGATGAAAAGAAAATATATGAGCTAACCGAAAAATATTTGAATTTAGCTGAAAAACAAGCATATCCACAGATGGATAATTATCAACTAACTTTGATGTTTTATCACATTTTAGCCTCTTCTCCGAAAGCTTTTGCTGTAATGCTGGAAGCACCCATCGAACGAACACAGGGTGGTGAACGTATTATTTTAGAATCAATGCGCGATATGACGGCCAAAATCACACGAACAGCTAAAATGGAAGAATTCTTAAAGGCCATTAAAACGACATTTGTACATTTAAAATCACGTAAAGAAACACAAAAAGCGATTGTGTTTGTGGATAATCTTGCCACCGTGCCTGTTTTGGCTGATTTGCTTACTACCGCTGGATATAATGTCATCAGGCATACAGAAAATGATGCTCTATCGCGTTTTCGAGTAGAAAAAGATTTGCAAATTTTAATTTGTAATGATGCTATGGCCAAAGGCTTGGATATCGAATATTGTCCGGTTGTGATTAATTATGATCTGCTTTATAACGCTGTGGAAATGGAACAACGTATTTGTCGTTGTCACCGCCAAGGCCAACAATCCGATGTTTTGGTTATCAATCTTTTGAGTAAAGAAAATATATCCGATGTTCGTATTTTAGAGCTGATAAACAAGCGTAGCCTACAATTTGAAGGTATTTTCGGTATGTCAGACGATATTGTCGGTAATTTTGATGTTAAACTGGAAGATGTTTTACAAAAACGCCGCACACTTAGTGATATTCGCAAAGATTTTGATAAAAATATGGAAGTTAATCGTACTTCAAATGAAAAAATTGTTTCAGCGGCCGAGACTTCTATATTTACAACATTTACAAAAGATATTGCTGACAAGGTTGCTGTATCTCCAAAATATATTGAAAAAAAGGTTGAAAATATAAATGATGATTTGTGGGAGGTTGTTAAATTCTATTTTTCTGAAAATTGTCCGGAATATATCATTGATGACGAAAAGAGAACTTTAACCTTACCAGATGATCAGGAAGTTTCAAAATTATTTTACTATGACAATGGTACACGTAATGTACCTTATGTTGGTCGTCGTAACTATGGTATGTCAAAGAATTTTAAACCAGCGGCCAGTAGAATTACGCTTACTTCCGTTTTAGTTAAAGGCATTTTAAATGAAATTGCTTGTGCTGAAAAAGGAATTATAAAGAATTCAAAGCTATCAGAACCTTCTATTATTCATTTTTATAATGTAGTCTTACGCAATAAGAAACGTCAATATCTTGCTGATTATGACATTTTGACGGGAAAAACAGAAAATGGCCATGTTTTAGATGAAAAAGAGTGTCTTAAAATTATTAACCAACCGGCGGATGATATTACTACAGAAGGTAGGGAAAATCCATACTGGTTAAAAACAGCAACAGGATCCTCACGTGACTTATTAGACACTCAAATCCAATGCGATCTAAAAGAACGCTATGTCAACGAAAATAGCAAAAGGTTTAATGCTGATGTGGATTTGATAAAATTAAGAGCAAGCCGTCAAAAATCAGTCTTAGAACAAAATATTTTTCAGGCTCAGAAAGAAGTCAAAAAACTACAGGATTTACTTTCTACTGCCTCAGACAGGCTTATGGAACTTAAAATTCAAAAACAGCTGAATACCAAAGAAAAAGAACTAAAGAAAAAAGAAGAAGGTTTGTTTTTAGACAAAGCACGTATAGATGTCGCTGTTGAAGATGAAATTGAACGTATCCATGGTGTTGATGGCATTGAGTTGGATATTAGTCCAATTTTCAACGTTAGTATTAAATAACTGATTGATTATATGATGAGAACAATAGACTCCGATTTGTTTTTTTGAACGTTTCATTTTAGTGTTTGGCATATTTTCATTCGGTATTTAGAATTTAAAGAGATGTCCAAAGGCCTCGGATGGAAAGAAAATTCGATCTGCAGCGTGATGTCACTGTATGCCAGCAAACAAAAAGATGTAAAACTAATATCCGAAAATAAAAATGGTACTAAATATTACAAATTGATGCATA
>JAKSUO010000128.1 GCA_024408895.1 Alphaproteobacteria bacterium
TTTTAGAGCATCATTATTTAGATTAATGGAAATAGATCAGATGAAACATGGAGGAGAATTTGAAGAGATAGGCTCAGTTGATCAATATGTTGCTACGGGATTATTACCGGAAGAGATTTGCGATAAAAATTATGTGGATATTTTCGGTGGGACGGGAGAGTCTTGTCAGCTGCCGGTCGGGGAAATAGATATGGTCATTGGTTCCGGTGGTAGTTCGCCTATAGTTGGTGGATACTCTATCTACTTTACAGATGGTAATAAAGAAAGAAATTGCGTAGATTTTCTTTCGTATCATTGGGAAAAAATTACACCTAAAGAATGGTGGAATCCTAATGAAAGGGATGGGACTGGTGGACGTATTGATGTTTACTCCCCTTGGAAAACAATATATGCCGGCAAGAAACAAGCAGAACGACTACACGCCCCAACTGAACTAACAATGGATAATATAGCCCAAGCTTGTCACGAGGCTTGTAAAGGTGATTACTGTTATGTTGAGATGGTTTTCCGTGATGAGTGGTAATTTATGCAATTATATTATGAGTAAGAGTGACAGAGAGAAAAGTGCCTGTTGCATGAGACTCTCGCCCTAACGGGCAAGAGTGACAGAGAGGAAAAAACAGGCAAGAGTGACAGGGTAAAAGCACCCCTGTCACTCTTTACTTATATATCAAAAACTTAAAGCCCTCTCAATGAACTGTATCTCATAATGTGGAGCTAGGAGTTTATCAGCAGGTTATGATTATTTTTGCCAACCGCGCAAAATATAATCACTCAGTTTTTCGCTGAAAAATGAACTGTCGGAAATGGCTTCGCCCTCAGCAATCTTTGCCTGATCAAGCAATAATCTTGCCACTTCTTCCACATTTTGTTGCTGGCTTTTATCTGATATTGCGTCAGATAGTTTGATAATCAGCGGATGATAAGGATTAATTTCTAAAATTCGTGAACTGGCAAAAGCTGTTTTTTGCTGATGATTACGCATCAATCTTTCCAAATGAATGCTCATCTGTCCGTTTTCTACCGCCAAACTGACCGGACTTCTTGTCAGTTTTTCGGTTGTTATAACTTTGCCGACTTCATCTTTGAATAGTTCGGTCAGATATTCGGTTAATTTTTTTAAACTTTTTTCATCGGCGCGTGGTGTTTCACGTTCCATTTTAAGGTCTAAATCGGCTTGAGAAATATGTTTGATTGGGTAGCCCTTAAAGTTGGTTAAAACCTGTACCCAGAATTCATCAATTGGGTCGGTTAGCAACAAAACTTCAACATCTTTGGCGGCAAAAGCTTCCAATTGCGGGTTATTGCGCAACGTTGGTACATCATCACCGGTAATGTAATAAATGTTGTTTTGCCCTTCTTTAACGCGTGAAATATACTCATCAAGCGATGTCAGACGGTCAGAGGAATTTGTGGAATAAAATCGGGATAACTCGGCAACTTCAACACGATTAGCAACATCCTCATAGATGCCTTCTTTGAAAGCGATACCGAAAATTTTCCAGAATTTCATGTAGTCATCATAATCTTCCGAGCGTTTTTTCAACTCTTTGAGAATACGCGATATGGTGCCGTTTCTAATTTTAGCGATTAAAGCATTTTGTTGCAACATTTCTCGTGATATATTGAGCGGCAAGTCAGCACTGTCAATAATGCCCTTTACAAAACGCAAATAAGCCGGCATTAAATCATCAACTTTGTCGGAAATAAAAACGCGGTTGACGTACAATTTCAAACTTTGTTGTCTGTCCGGTTGAAATAAATCGTAAGGTGCTTCAGACGGAATATATAAAAGCCCTGTATATTCAATGCTGCCTTCGGCCTTAAAGTGCAGACGCATCCACGGGGTGTCAAAATTTCGCGAAATATGATGATAAAATTCATTATATTGTTCATCGGTAATTTCCGCCTTATTCTGTGTCCACAACGCTGTCCCCGTGTTGACTGTTTCTTCACCTGCCTTGCCTAAGTCCAAAACAATGGGATAGTTAATATGGTCGGAATAAGTGCGAATAATGTGGCGAAGATAGATTGTATCAACATAATCTTTGGCATCTTCTTTCAAATATAATTTAATGTCAGTACCGGTCTTATCGCGTGTAGCTTCGGTGATTTCATAACCGTCAATACCGTCAGAAATCCATTTATAAGCCTGTTCTTCACCGGCGCGGCGCGTGATGACTTCAACTTTATTTGCCACCATAAATGCCGAATAAAAACCGACACCGAATTTTCCGATTAAATCAACCACGGAGCCGTTATCTTTGGCATTGCGTACAAAATCTTCCGTGCCGGATTTGGCAATGGTGCTTAAGTGATTGACCAAATCGTCCTTGTTCATGCCGATTCCGTTGTCGCTGATGGTCAGTGTTTTTTCTTCCTCGTTTGGGGTGATGGTAATTTTAAATGCGCCGTTATTTTTGGAAATTCCCGGATTTGTTAAGCTGTAATAACGTAACTTATCACACGCATCACTGGCGTTTGAAATAAGCTCACGCAAGAAAATATATTTTTCAGAATATAAAGAGTTAATCACAATATCCAAAAGTTTACTGACTTCTGTTTTGAATTTTTGTTTTCTGGCCATATTAAGTCTCCCTGTTATAACTTATATTTATATGTGATTACATTTAAAAAAACGCAAGGGCTGTCATATATTTTTTTGCAAAAAATTATTTTGCCAAGAACTCGCAATTTTGAAAAATGAACTGAAATTCGGAATTTTGTCCGTAGCGTTGAACGGCTGAAAAGTCAAAACCATTTTCTTCCGGCACAACGAGAGCTTGCAAAATGGCGAGATATTCATTTTTTTTCTCTTGGCTAAAAGCGCAATTAAAATTATAGACAGCCGGCTTAAAGCTATCTATATGTTGTTGTAATTCGGGCGTAATTTTATCGGAACGTAATTCTAAATCCGGTAAATTTTGTGTAAACGTAATTTGCAATCGGCAAATATCATTATTTTTTTGCACAATACGCCGTGTTATATCAACCGAATTGAGATGTTGCACTTCTTCATAATTTTGGCAGGCAGCTAATTTTTTACGGAACACGGGAGTTAAATCAATTTTATCGCGATGAAATTGGCAAATATTGCTGTCAGTCATGATTTGGGAAGCGGTAAGATAATCCGGATCTTTTTCTATGAGATTAAATTGTTTATATGAATAATATCCTTTGTTTTGAAATTTGAATACTGCATTGGCATAAGTTTTTGCCTGTTCGGGCGTGAACGCGCATTTTTGCATAATGTGGACATTAACGCCGGTGTAACCGTCAATTTGCATGACGCACTTTTTGTTTTCAAAACCGGCAACGTTGTAAATCATAGTGGTAACAACCCCGTCCGGCGCTGATTTAACCGTGGTTTCAAAAGGTTTGCAATCAAACAGATTGGTTAGAAATTCCTGCGGAACATTCAGCCGTTCTTTAGTGCCGATTATATCAAGGATTTGCGCATTTGCCGATGTGGCAAAACAACTCAAAAAGCAAATTACAAAACTGACCGATAACCGCATTTTTTTATTCTCAATAACTAATCGCTTTCTTTTATTCTTTCAATATCAGCACCGACAGCTTTAAATTTTTCTTCTAAAGTTTCTGAAGTTTTTGGCTCATTTCTAGACTCTTCTGAGGT
>JAKSUO010000129.1 GCA_024408895.1 Alphaproteobacteria bacterium
CTTCAGGAGCTTCGTATTGCGGGAACGCCGTTTGTTTTTTAGGGCAATCTGTTGCATTAAAACGAATAACCTGACAAATTAAAAGTGCATTTGCAATACCGTGCGGAATATGATACATAGCGCCTAATTTATGAGCCATTGAGTGGCAAACGCCCAAGAAAGCATTGGCAAAAGCCATACCTGCAATAGTAGCGGCGTTATGCATCTTTTCGCGCGCGACAGGATCATCCTTTCCTTTTTTATATGCCGCCGGCAAATAACGGAAAATTTGTTTCATTGCTTCCAAAGCCAATGAATTGGTATAGTTTGTTGCCATAACAGATACATACGCTTCCAACGCGTGAACCAATGCGTCAATACCGCCGGCAGAAGTTAAACCTTTAGGCATTTCATCTACAAAATTGGCATCAATAATTGCCATTTTAGGAGTCAGCGCATAATCCGCAATTGCATATTTTACATTCGTTTCATCATCAGTAATAATTGAGAACGGTGTTACTTCCGAGCCGGTTCCGGATGTTGTCGGAATACAAACCAAGTCGGCCTTTTTACCAAGTTCAGGAATAGAGCAAATACGCTTTCTAATATCCATAAAGCGCATGGATATATCCTCAAAATTTGTGTCCGGTTGTTCATACAGCAGCCAAAGAATTTTAGCAACGTCCATCGGAGAACCACCGCCCAATGCCACAATCAAATCCGGTTGATAGGAATTTACCATAGTCATGGCTTGTTTGGCAGTAGATAATGTCGGATCAGGATTAACATCAAAGAAAATTTGATAATCTATATCCATTTCTTCAAAAGCATCCGTTATTGTGCGCACAGCACCGGAATCAAACAAAAATCTGTCTGTTACGACGAATGCACGTTTTTTATCAGCATATTCGCGCAATGCCAACTCCGTTGAACCGCGTTTAAAATATATTTTCGGGGGTACTCGGAACCACAACATATTTTCTCTCCTTTCTGCAACTGTTTTATAATTCAACAAATGTTTAACACCAACGTTTTCACTAACCGAATTGCCTCCCCAAGAACCACAACCTAACGTTAATGACGGCTCTAAACGAAAATTATACAAATCTCCGATACCACCGTGCGAAGATGGAGAATTAATCAAAATACGTCCTGTCGGCATTTTATTGGCATACATATCTATTCTGTCTTGCACTCTCTTATCAGTGTACAGAACAGATGTATGTCCCAAACCGCCGATATTCACCAATGCCAAAGCAATATCCGTTGCTTTTTCAAAATTATCGGCTTTATACATTGTCAATATCGGTGACAACTTTTCGTGAGCATACGGATTTTTAACGGTGTAATCTGTTTGTTCTGCCAACAAAATTTTGGCATCATGCGATACTTTTAAACCTGCTAATTCGGCAATTTTATATGCCGGTTGTCCGACAATGTCCGCATTAACACCTTTATCCGTTAAAATAATTTTTCCCAATGCTTCGGTTTCTTTTTTATTCAAAAGATGTGCACCGCGATACACAAATTCTTTTTTAACATCTTCGTAGATATCTTTCACCCCAATTACGGATTGTTCCTATGCGCAAATCATACCGTTATCAAAAGTTTTAGACAACAAAATTGAAGACACCGCCAATTTAACATCTGCCGTTTCATCTATAATTGCCGGCGTATTACCCGAACCAACACCTAATGCCGGTTTACCGCTGGAATATGCCGCTTTCACCATTCCAGGTCCACCTGTTGCAAGAATACCTTGAATTTTCGGATGTTGCATCAGAGCATTTGAAAGCTCAATTGAAGGCTCATCAATCCAACCGATAATATCTTCCGGAGCGCCGGCTTTAACGGCAGCCTCTAAAACAACTTTTGCCGCTTCAATGGTTGATTTTTTCGCTCTCGGATGTGGTGAAAAAACGATACCGTTTCTGGTTTTCAAGCAGATAAGTGATTTAAAAATAGCCGTAGAAGTCGGATTGGTCGTTGGTACAATACCAGCCAACACACCGAGCGGTGCTGCCACAATTTTAGTGCCGTTCACCTTATCTTGGCTGATAATACCACAGGTTTTAACACCTTTATGTTTGTTATAAATATATTCCGAGGCAAAGTGATTTTTTATGATTTTATCTTCCAAAACCCCCATGCCTACTTCTTTAATTGCTAATTCAGCAAGTTCTATCCGCATTTTGTTAGCTGCGGTGGCCGCCGCTTTGAAAATGGCATCTACCTTTTCTTCCGAAAAAGTAGCATACCGATTTTGTGCAATATGAACCTTCTCAATTAGCGCATCCAAATCTTCAATTGTTTTAACTTCACTCATTGCCATTCCTTTACATAAGCATCTGCACAACGAAATCCGACCAACTTACAAGACAAACTTTTACTATCATTCCTGATATATTCCGCAATAAACACCGGCATTTTGTCATTTTCTCTGACCTAGCAGAACTGCCTATGCATACTGTTAATATCGTCATTCAAATTTTCTAATCTGAAACTTCTTATAAAATATGTAACATCCCTTGATTTGTCAAGTAAAATTAAGTTTTTGCTACCCCAAATTTCCTCATCAACAGGCACTAAAAAAGCTCCCAAACTCAGTGCAAAAACAAAGTTTGGGAGCTTTAACATCACAACGTCTTATTTTTTATATAAAGGACGTTTACCGTATTTTGTATGCAACAGATGATGCGCTTTTTCACCGCCTGCCTTACCTAAATAATCAGCATAAATCTTTTTAATTGACTCATTTTTATGAGACAAACGATTTTGAGCTTCTTCATCTTCAGTGTTCAAACCTTTAGAGCGCAATTTACGAATTTCATCATTAATTCCCCAAGGTTTATCAAATGTTGCTCCCATCACGCGAGGTTGACCGCCACCGGCTATACAACCGCCCGGACAAGCCATGACTTCAATAAAATGATAAGGAGGTTCAGAACCCTCAGCTTTTGCCTTATTGATGGCATCCATAACCTGAGCAACATTGCCGACACCGTTCACAACAGCAATACGAACCTTAGTTCCTTTAATATCAATTTCAGCCACTTTAACAGCACTCAAGCCTTCAATAGCCTCAAAATTCAGTTTACCGAGTTCTTCGCCGGTGATGTAAAAATAGGCTGTTCTCAACGCAGCTGTCATCACGCCGCCCGTAACACCGAAAATTGTTGCTGCACCGGAGTATTCACCCAAAGGACTGTCAGCTGTTTCTTCTTTTAAGTTTTTGAAGTCAATTCCGGCTACTTTTATCATTTTAGCCAATTCGCGAGTTGTGATAACCTCATCAACATCTTTATATCCCGAAGAATTCATACTGTCATCACGTCCGATTTCCCACTTTTTAGCCGTGCATGGCATAACCGACACAACTTTGATTTTGGAGGCGTCAACACCGGCTTTTTCAGCCCAATAAGTTTTTGCCAACGCACCCAACATTTGGTGTGGTGATTTGCAAGAAGACAAGTTTTCAATATTTTCAGGATAATATTTTTCCACATAATCAACCCATGCCGGGCAGCAAGATGTGAACATCGGTATATTGTCATTTTTTGTAAATCTCTCAACAAATTCCGAAGCTTCTTCAATAATCGTCAAGTCTGCCGCAAAGTTAGTATCAAAAACTTTAGCAAAGCCCAAACGACGAAGTGCC
>JAKSUO010000013.1 GCA_024408895.1 Alphaproteobacteria bacterium
GTAATGTTGATAGATATATCAGGGATAAACGTCATCAGGATGACAATGAAAATATAATTCTTTCAAAAGAAAGTATTATATCCAGCGGTGTGGAAATACCGGAAGTATGGAAACGAATTCTGGCAGATCACGCTTATGTGGAAAGAGATTTTGATTTGAAAAAACTTTTGGGAGATGAGCAAAAAATCAAAAATTCGGAAAAAGCGTTTGTCCGTTCGGGTATATATCCGTGTATGTTACAGGAGCAAAATAAAATTGTTGATATTCAAAAAGATTTTACATACACCTTAAAAGAACCGACGGATATAGGTGCTTATCGTACGCATTTGCCATTGTGTCAAACAGTTCAATATAGACCAGCGCATGGCGCAGAGGATACGGAAATTGACATCGGATGGACGAACAGAAGTTCTAATGATGCAGTTGGCACAACACCTGACACCAGTGAACTCGGACAAATATTGTCATACATTCCGGATAAGGAAGAAATGTTTGTCACAACTTTGAACGGTATGCTTGTAAAGGCAAATTTGGATAAGATTAAGTATCGTCTGACGTTTAACAATAAGTTGTTAAAGGCATATAAATATATAGAAGATATGCAGAATTTCGGTGAGGACACGACAGCTGATTATCTCTATACAGCCGGTATGCGTGCTATGTATGGGCGCAATCAGTTGGGAGACTATTTGAATTATATGGAATTTGAGAGAGATGTATCCAATTCTATGCAGGCTTTGGAAGATAAAGTTGGGGATATCAGAGAAAGTTTGTCATCAATATTTGTTGAGACCGATTATCAACTTGAGGAGGATTTCTCATTGTTAGAACAAGAAGATTACGATAAAGCATCTGAAGTTTTGAATGCTCAGAAAGAAATTTATCTTAATTTAGCAAAAAATGCACTCAAAAATGTTCAAGGCAAAACCAATTATCTTGCAAATAAAGTGGCTCAAGCACAACACAAAATAGCAGTTTTGGAAAAAGATGCGGATGAAGTTGTTCAAATCAGCGGATCTGAGGATTTGGACGAGCTTGATAATTATATTTTAACGCAAAATGCCGATGATGCGATTGCCGGTGAATATGATAAAGCCGGTGAAGAAGAGTTTTCGGCACAATTGAAAAAGATGTCTCGTCCGCTTTGTGTTTCTTATCCGGTTTCGGGAAAGACAGTTGCCTCGTCATCACAGAATAATGTAGTAAGTACCAATAATCTTGCCGTTGAAGCCAAAGCAAAGGCCATAGAAGATAAAAAAAAATAAAAAAAAGAGGGGTAAATGGCACAATTAGGAAATGGCATAAAAAAGGTTTTACTGACTAACGGTAAGGCTCAAAACAAGCAAGGTCCGGACATCCACTTTATAGAAGATAGTGATGCCGCCGAAACTTCTTCCAAAGAAACTTATTTCAGATGGGTGTCTCGTTTAGTTTTGTTGTGTGCCATTCTTTCTTTGGCGTTTTTTTTGAGTGCCTCTTTGGTTATCTTTCGGTTGGCACCGGAAATTATCACCGAACCTTTATTGATAATTCGCCAAGATGAATCCTCAAAGATGGTTCGCTACGAACCGATGACAAAAGATATGCCGTCATTACGCCAATTAACTGAAATGTATATTAAACAATATATTTCATTACGCAATACCGTTATTAATGATATGACAGAGATGAAAACACGGTGGGCGCCGGGCGGTATTGTTTATTATTTGTCGGCAATAGATGTGTATAGGGATTTCATTGGTCAAAACGCTGAAAGTATTGATAAAATGTTTGATAAAGGCTATTCCAGTGAAGTCAGAATAGATGAAATGGAAAAAGAAAGTGAAAACAGTCCGGCGTGGCGTGTAAAATTTACGGTGTTCAATTTATCGCAAGAAAGGGGTTCATCAGGTGCGTTAATCTTAAAAACAAAAAAATATCGCGCTTCCATCACTCCGAAATTCATTTCACAACGTAAGCTTGTTCGGGCGCGTTTAATTAATCCGCTCGGGTTTACGGTCATAAAATATAATCAAAGTGAAATAAAGGAATAATTTATTTAATTTATTTTAATCTTTTTGTTCTAGTATAATGGACAAGGGAGTCTCTTTTATATGCGTGAAACATCGTATATATAAGGGAAAACCTTGTAAATGACGGATTCTGTTTAAATGATAAAATGGAAAGAGAAAAGATGTCTAAAAAAATATTGATATTGGTTTTATTTTTGGTTTTATCCGCTTGTACGTTGTTTGGTTCATACTATGAACCGGAAACAGTCGGCATCGGTAAAGATATCAACGAGTTGAAATTATCACCGTGTGCGTGTATGCAGATAGAACTGATAAAAAATGTGCCTGATTGGTTTTGGGAAACAATTTAGATGGGATAAATTAAATGGCTGATCAGTTAGGAACAAACAATACTCAACAAAAATTGATAGCGGGGCAAAGCATACGTCCCGAAGTTCGTCATGTTGTACGCAATATCAATCACAGTGAGGACAGTTTAGTTGTCAATGCCAGTGAAAAAAGATATTTGTGGACGGCGCGTGCTTTTGCGGTGGTGACGGCTATCAGTCTTTGTTGCAATTTATTATTGTTGCTGACGGTGTCAAATATTTTACCTCTGTATAGAGTTGAGCCGTATTTGTTGACTTTGTCCGATAAAAAAGAACAAGTGTATAATGTTATTCCATACAGTAAAGATATGGAATCGCAAAAAGCCATAACAGAAACTTTTGTCAGACAATATATTTTATTGAGGACCACATTACTGCCGGATATAGATGAAATGCTGTCGCGGTGGCAAGAAGGCGGTGATTTGCAAGAAATGTCAGCGCCGGTTGTTTATCAGGATTTTATAAAAAATACCGGAACAGTATTGCTGCAACGTATGAAACGCGACGGTTTAACAAGCAATGTCAAAATTGTTACCGTTAATGAAATTGAAGACGGAGTTTGGCAGGTAGAATATAAAATAGATTATTATTTACCATCGTCGTCACAACCGACATCTTATCGTTATAGAGCGAGTTTGAGAGTACAATATATACATCGCCGTGTTAAATATGGTGAACGCTTGAAAAATCCGGTTGGATTCAAGGTTATTTCATACGGCACCAAAAAATTGGAAGATAAATAAAAGGATATGTTACCATGAGAATAAACTTTAAAAAATTTATTTTAATTTTAACAGGGACCATGATTTGCCTAAGCGCGCACGCCGCATTAGTGGATGAAAGCACAATGGATCAGGCTGCGGACCAATCTAATGGTAATTATCAGGCTATGAATATGAATTATGCCGGATTTAATTCCCTTGGTATGACACAAAAGGCGTGGTTGGATCCGTTACAAAATTTGGGAGAAGGCCAAAGCAAACCGGCATATTCAAAATATTATTGGACTCCGGATTTGGTGTTGCCGATTCGTTTGCGTGAAGCCATGTTGACGATGATAAATTTTCCGGAGTGGGAACTTATTGAAAAAATCTTTATAGGTGATCCGGCAGCGTTCAGAGGGGATATTGTCGGAACAAATACCGTGATGTTATATCCAAATCCTGGTGCGCCTGTTGGTGTTGATACAAACGTAATGATATTCGGCCGGTCCGGTAACAAATATGTTTTTTATGTAAGAAGTGAAGGTACAAATACGGAGCGTTTAACTAATTCCGTGATAGATATAGATGTTGTTGATAACGCCGGCACATCGGGAGGTAGTCCCAGTAGCAGCTCGGGTGTATTAAATGGCCGAAGCGGTGGGCATATCAATGCCAGCGGGTTTATGAGCAATAGCCAAAAGATGACGGATGCAACATTTACCAGACGTTTTTTAAAAGAGGATTGGTTGAAAAGTATTCCGATGGATCCGACCAAGTTCAAATTTGATGTTGAAATATATGTGCCAAATCCTGATGATGTGGTTATTGCGCCTGAAAGAGTATGGCATGACGATATTTTCACATATATAGATTTGGGCGAAAAAGCCTTGAATATGGTTCAAAGACCGATTGTAACTTTGATTGTTGAACGTGTGGAAACACCAGTCGGCTTTAGAACGAAAGGACCGAATAATCGTTTGATTATTGTTGAAGGTATAGGGGATATGGTTTTGCGTAATGGCAAGCGCATGGTTTGCTTAAAAATGCGCCGTTCCGATGAAGAAGGTTTGCAATATGTTACCTATGCCGAAAATGATAACGATTGGGATGTTGGTCCGAAAATTCCGGGTGGCAAAGAAGGAAACAGCGGTTCTGCCGGTAATGCAACAAGTGCTGGCGGCGTAGCTGATTCATCCGCTGGAAATGGCGGTAATGTTGGCGCGAATGCTTCAGGAAATTCTTTGGAAAACGGTAATGCGGGTTTCGGTGGCGGTGTAGCCAGCAGTGTTGGCGAAAACGGTAATGTGGGCCTCGGTGGCGGTGTAGCCAGCAGTGTTGGCGAAAACGGTGTTATCAGTGCCGGAAATTATGCAGGAGCAGCAAATATCAATTGCGATAAGATGTATCAAATTGATCGCGCAAACGGTAGCGGTATCATAAATCAGTATCCGCAATATAAATACGGAGCCGGTTTCCAAGGGGATGAAAATGAAAGTTTGTCCATAGAACTCGGTACAGATGCCAGTGTTAATAATCTGGAGGCTTTATGGCAGGATTTGTCAGGCAGATATTCTAATTTATTAAGCGGGTATGAACCTTTTTATTCGGTAGATACACCGGCGGACGGACAAGGCAAAGAATTATTCCATTTGCGTGTCGGACCGATTAAGAATTTGGACAGCGGTGATTCAATCTGCAGCCAATTGGGACGTAATGGTGTATTTTGCAGCGTAGTAAGGGTACAATAGAGGTGATTAATGAGTGATGAGCCGTTAACACATTCGGACAGATATGTTCGCAAAACAAATAAAATAATTCTTATTGTGGGAATTATATGCCTTGCTGTATTCTTGTTCAGTTTATTGCTATTGAATCAACCGGCGGAGCAGGAAGAACAGCAGCATTATGAGTTTGAGAAAACAATTGAGAGCGAAACTGTAATAGATGCGGCACCGACTGAAGATATGTCGGCGGAAATTGAATTTGATCAAACAGAAGAAACCGAACGTCCGATAACAATGACTCCGAATCCCGTTAATATGGGGCAGGTAGTTATCGGTAACAATGCCGGTAATGTTTTGACCATCGGTACCAATGGAAAACGGGCGATTCGCGTTCTTTCGGTAGAATTGGAAGACGCACCGTTTGAGGGTTTTACTTATGAATCTGATTGTAATAATAAAGAATTGCGTGGTAAAATAACCTGTACGGTTATTATGAATTGGCTGCCGACAGTTGCGGAAAATGTTCAAAACAACTTCAAAATCATTTGGCATGAAACTAATGTTTCGGAAGCAAATGCCAAACATGATGAAGTTCCGGTATATGGAAGTTCCGTACGCAAAGAAGATTGCAATTTCTGCAGTAGTGACGTGCCGACAGGTACGGATGGCAGTTTTGAAAAAAGCGGTGGCGGACAGGCTGTTGGCGGTAATGTGCGCTACGCTGTTGGGCCTGATGGAAAAATTATCGGCAAAATAGATGAAGATGGTATTGTTTATGACGCGAACGGCAATGAAATTGGCCGTATAAATGCCAGCGGTATGGTTGTTGACAAAGACGGCAATATCATAGGCGTTGCCTCAACCGGAAAATTGGTTTTGGATGAAAACGGTAATGTTATTGGCTATGTAGATACAAACGGCATTGCGCATGATAATGATGGCAATGTTATAGGCACAATCCTTTCAGACGGAACAATTGTAGATGCCAACGGTAAAGTTATTGGAAAATCAGCTGATTACGGATATGTTTATGATAATGCAGGCAACCTCGTGGGCAGAGTGATGTCGGACGGTTCAGTTGTGGACTTGGATGGTGAAATTATCGGAAAATTGGATAAAGACGGCAAAGTTGTTGATTTTAACGGTAATGTCATAGGTCATGTTGCAAAATCCGGTGAAGTTGTCACCGATGCCAATGGCAATCAAATAGGTATTGTTTTACCAAATGGTGATGTTGTTGATGAAGACGGCAATGTTGTTGGTAAAATGGGTGACGATGGCTCTGTGTCAACGGTACAAACAATCGGAAAAAGAGGCTCAGCGCAACGTTTGGTTGTTGATAAAGATGGTAATGTTATCGGTTATAAAGGAGATAAAGGGGATGTCTATGACTTTGCCGGTAACCGAATTGGATATGTTGGCGATAATGGCGATGTTATTGATAATAATGGTAATATTATCGGTAGACAAAGCGATGAGTTTCTTGATTTATCCGTTGATGAAAATGGCAATGTTATCGGCTATATAGATAAAGAAGGCATGGTACATGGTGCCGATGGGCAAATTATAGGATATGCTGATGAAAACGGCAATATTATCGGCAATTTGCCGCAAAGAAATATTATTGGAAAAAGCAAAGAAGCTGTTTATGACGATAATGGCAATATTATCGGTTATGTTGATACAAACGGTGTTGTTAAAGATATCAATGGCACTGTGATTGGCCATAAAGATGAAAATGGGAATATTATGGATTCCAACGGCAATGTAGTTGCTTCAGTTAATAAGGTAATCGGCCACATTGAAACCTCCAAGTTTGCGGTGGACGCTCAAGGCAGAGTGATTGGGACGATAGATGAAAACGGTAAAGTTGTTGATTCTAATGGAAATATCATCGGCCGTGTGGATGAAAACGGTAATGTTGTTGATTCTGGCGAAAATATTATCGGCACAGTAGGCAAAGAACAAAAAATAGCAAAAGATGACAACGGCAATGTCATCGGAACTGTTGATGAAAAAGGTGATGTTATAGATACAAACGGCAATGTTGTAGGTCATGTTGATTCCAACGGCAATGTAGTTGCTTCAGTTAATAAGGTAATCGGCCACATTGAAACCTCCAAGTTTGCGGTGGACGCTCAAGGCAGAGTGATTGGGACGATAGATGAAAACGGTAAAGTTGTTGATTCTAATGGAAATATCATCGGCCGTGTGGATGAAAACGGTAATGTTGTTGATTCTGGCGAAAATATTATCGGCACAGTAGGCAAAGAACAAAAAATAGCAAAAGATGACAACGGCAATGTCATCGGAACTGTTGATGAAAAAGGTGATGTTATAGATACAAACGGCAATGTTGTAGGTCATGTTGATTCCAATGGCAATGTGATTGTACCGGTTGGCGAGGGAATTGACCAAACAGCAGCAACTAAGTTGGCGATTGATGCTCAAGGCAGAGTGATTGGGACGATAGATGAAAACGGCAATGTTATTGATTCAGAAGGTAACATCATCGGCCGTGTGGATGAAAACGGTAATGTTGTTCAGTACGCTTCTGATGAAGGACGGGTTATAGGTTCTGCCGGTCAACAGATGGAACTTGCTTTAGATGAGAACGGAAAAATCATAGGGTATATGGATGAAAACGGAGATGTGTATGATGAAAACGGTAATGTTATCGGCCATACTAATGAAGACGGAACAGTTATTGACAGTGATAATAACGTTATAGGTCATAAAGGTAAAAAAGTGCATGTAGCCTATGATAATGACGGAAAAATAATGGGCTATGTAGATGAAAAAGGTGTTGTTCGCAATAGGTCTAACGATATTATAGGAGTGATAGATTCCAAAGGCAATGTAAAGTCATTCGGTCGCAAAATTATCGGTGGTTCTATCAATAAAGATTTGCTTCCGATTACACCTAGCGGGCACATTCTAGGAACAATCAATAATCGCGGTGAAGTCATAAGTCAGCAAAAAGTTGTCGGAAAAATGCGTCCGGATGGTCTGGTAACGGATATGGGCGGTGCCAAGATTTTAGCAAAAGGTGTTAATCCTGGCTATATTGCGGATTGGGGCTGCGATTTCAGCCGTAAGCTTGATAAGGACGGCATTATACGACAAGACGGTGCAGAAACGGATTTGAAAGTTTATGCTGATGGCACAGTTTGGGATAAAGAAGGACATTTCAAAGGTCAGGTTATAAACACCGGAAGTGTTTATGATAATGAGTGCAATTATATTGGTGAAGCTATGGCTGACGGCTATGTTCGTGATGTGAACGGCAGAGAAATCGGGTGCTTAAATCCTGACGGGACAGTTCTGGATATTGAAGAACCGCGTTTGAAAGGACATATTGTTAAACCTCGTGTTGTTGTTTCTCCGACTAATTGGCGAACACTTGGCACTTTGGAGGCTAATGGTACCTTACGAAATGCCAATGGTGAAATTATAGGTTGCTCAAACGTATATGGGGATGTTTATGATAAAAATATGTCTTATATGGGCTTTGTTTCGCAAGCGGCGTATGCCTTTAAGTTTGATGGCAAATCATTAGGAAAATTTGATGCGCGCGGCTACTTAAATTCAAAAGAAGTCAGAGGTGCTCATCTGATTTTTGATAATTTGTTGGCCGATCAAAATCAAAATATCATAGGATACGCTCTTCCGGAAGTTAATGTAGTTACAGACTCACAAGATAACATTGTCGGCAGACTCTTCCCTGACGGCATGGTTTATGATGATTCCGGTGTGATTCTTGACAAGTTTAACGGTGGTGATATCGGCGTTTATAACGGCAGAGCTTTGCGCTTTGTTCGTCCGCTTTATGTTGTGGATATGAACGGCAGAAATATCGGTAAGGTAAATTATGATCTTTCGGTTGTGGATTATAAAGGTTCGGTTGTTGGCAAAGTAAATGCTAAAGGTGAAATGTATGATGACAACGGACGTTTAATCGGAGGGGTTGTTAAACAGGGCGCTGTCAGAGGATATAGCGGCGCATATCTTGGATATGTTGTTTCAACAGGTGAGGTTGTTCAACTGGATAATGTCAATATCGGAGAACAAGTATTTAAGCAAGGAGATGTCAGCGGTCAGGTTACACCTGATGGAATTGTTTTGAAAGATCATCAAGTTGTCGGAGAAACATTGCCACAGGGCATTATGACTGATGTTCACGGTAATTTGGCAGGGATGTCCAATGATCGTGGCTTTGTAATCAGCCCGACAGGTGATGTATTGTCTGTTATGTTGCCAGGTGGCGGAAATACGGGTAATTTTATGCCGTTACCGACAGGTGCGGTCATCAATTTCCAAGGACAACTGATAGGGGTTGTTTTACCAACGGGACAATTTATGGATCAAAATCACGTTGTTGCCGGTAAGGTTTTGGCTGATGGTAAAGTAGTCAGTTCAAACGGAGATTTTTTGGGTGAAGTTGTGAACGGAGATATTGTCATAGGTGGAGATGACAGACTTAAAGGTTATGTCCAGTTTGATGGTTCCGTTCGTAAAAGCGGTTTGGAAATAGGTCATATCTTAACAGACGGATTAGCAATGGATAAACAGATGAAAATTTTGGGACATGTTTTCGGTATTGGCAACGCGGTACTATCAAATTCCGGTGAATATATCGGGCGTGTTTCCTCTACCGGTCGTGTGCTTGTCGGCGAAAACAATGAAGTGGGATTTATTAAAAGTAACGGCTCTTTTGTGGATATGGATAAAAATGTCTCAGGCTATGTTTTGCCTGAAGTAGCGAGAAATCGGAGGAACTGAGAATGAAAAAGCTGATAAAATATACGGTTACCGTTTTTTTCTCGTTTGTTATTTTAATTCCGCACAAAGTTTCCGCTGCGGAAATTACGGCTGTGGACTTTAACGGTAATGTTATTGGCCAGGTAATTTCTACCGGTATAGTTATTAATTCTGACGGAGAAAATATCGGTTCGGTTACGGCTGACAGTTTAATTTTGGATTCTAAAGACGAAATTATCGGTGGGGTAGTGCCACAAGGTGTGGCCATAGGGTATGATAATAAATTTCTGGGTAAAATATATAATGATAGCAAGGTTCGCAGTGTTAGCGGAAAAGATATCGGGCAAGCTCTGCCAAACGGATTGGTTCTGGATAACGGTGGCGATATTATAGGCGCAATTTTGTATCCTGGTATTGTATATTCAGCCGAAGGGACTGCAGTCGGACGGGTTAATGGTGCCGGAATGTACACAAATTTGGAAGGACAGGAAATAGGTTTTGTTTCCGCAAATGGCGTTGCCTATAAGCGTACCGGTAATGAATATGTAATAGACGGGCGCTTGATGTCATCTAAAATGATTGTTTCATTAACTGGAGGATTCATCGGAAGTATATCTCCAACAGGCGAAGTAATTGATTTTGAAGGAAAGGCAATCGGCAATATTCACGCTAACGGATTCGCTTATGGAAAAAATAATGACATTATCGGCAGAATCGTACCAACCGGATATGCCTTTAATTTGTCGGGTAATTATATCGGGTATGTATCTTATAAAGGTGAAGTTTATGATAAAGGCAATATAATCGGTAAATATCGTGCCGATGGTAACATTGTGAATGACAAAGATGAAGTTATCGGCTTTTTTGTAAATATGTCAGCCACGGCAAATGACAACAGCGGCCATTATTTGGGTCGTGTTTTACCGTTTGGTATGGTTGTACGGGGAGCGCAAGTTGTCGGGCGTGTTGGTGCCAAGCAGTTTGTATATGATGAAAATAATGTTAAAATCGGTGAAATTATTACAACCGGCCCAATTTTTGATGCTTACGGACAATTAAAAGGACAGAGTTTACACAATGGCACGGTTATCTCATTACGCGGCAGTGTCATCGGTTTTATGCGCGGTCGGTATGCCTATGACGGACACGGAACGTTATTGCGTGGTACACTTGATAATTTGCTGGCATATTCCGGTAAAAATGAGCCGTTTGGCGTTGCTGATATAGATGCCGCCATAAGAAAAAGTGCCGATATACAAAAGATTTCACCGTTCGGATATATGTTTGACAGTGATGGCAAGGTATCCGGAAATAGCGTTGAAATGTCTCCGGTTTATAGTTTAGAAGGCTTTATCTATTCATATTTGACACCAAACGGAATACTTTATAAAAACGTTGCCGGCGTTCAGCTTAATCAAAATGGAAGCATAACAAACCGTGATGGATATATGGGTGGTTTTGTTAATTCGCTTTATCAGCTTAATTTTTCCGGTCAGCCGTTGGGAATGCAAACACAAATAAATCTGCTTTTGGATAAAAAAGGTGATATCGCATATAAAGAAATACCCGGTGGATATGTAATAGACAGTTCGCAAAAGGTTACAAATGCGCTCGGACCGATTAAGGGATTCGGCGGTAATAAAATGATAGCCTTGAATATGGGCGGAGATTTGTTGGGATATACCGACAGTCAGGGACGTTTGTTAAATTTAGATGGTCAAGAAGCCGGATATATCACAACAAATGAGTACGTTGCAGATAATGATAATGTTGTTGTTGGCAAGTTGGTGCCTTTCGCTTCTGTGATTAATGACAAATGCAGCACAATCGGTGTTGTAAACGGTCGCGGAGATGTCATAAACAATAGAGATGTGATTGTTGGGCGTATTTTACCGAATGGACAGGCCATATCTGACGTTGGCAGTTATATAGGCTATGCCACATTTAATAAAGGATTGATTGATTTTGACGGCAATTATGCCGGAACGCTTGGTGTTGGTAAAGCTGTGTCGGCCGATGGAAAAGCATTAGGGTGTGTTTTGCGTCAGGGAATGATTATTGATGCCGATAAAAAAATAAAATACGGCATTATTGAAACCGAGCCTGTAATTGGGTTTAATAACGAAATTATCGGCAATATTATGGCCAATGGCACGGTTGCAGATGGCAAAAATCAAATTATCGGTTATGTTCAGCCAACCGGCAATGTTGTTTCCAAGTCCAAAAAATCACTCGGACAAATTATGAAATATAAAGTCGCTTTTGATTTGAATAATAAATTTTTGGGTATGGTCCAACATGACGGTCGGGTGATAACCCAAAAAGGCGAAGTTGCCGGTCAGGTCAATTTTGACGGTAGCGTTATACAAAATGATAATTTGGTCGGTTATGCCTTGTATGATTTTTATGTTTATGATGAAAATTTCATAACGTACGGCTATCTGACTAAAGACGGAGTTGTGCTGAGTATGGTTGGCAGTAAACTCGGAAATTTAGATCGCGGTTTTGTGGTAGACAGGACAAAACAAGTTGTTGCGCGCGGCAATAGAGATTATATTGTCAGAGATATTAATAACAGTGCTGTCGGCGAGCTGAATCTTGATGGAAATGTGATTGATACGGATGGTCAAATAATCGGTTATTTATCAGATGCCGGAGCTATTCGTAATTCGGAAGGTGCCGAAATAGCTCAAGCAACACCTTTCCAATATTATGTGGCTGTTTCCGAAAGTTCTGTCGGCAGTTCAGCAACGTCAAAAGAAACCAGATATGACCAGAAAATCAACAGAAAACAAAATTGGGTAGAACATCAAAAAGTTGATATTGTAGATGCTCCGTCTTCAAAAACTTCTGGTAAAGATACAACACAAAGCAGTAGCTATAAAAAACAGGATATGAGCAATAAAGTCGTAGGGATAGCTTTGGATCCGGACGGCGACGTTATCGGCAATATATATACGGATGACAGTGTTCGTGATGATGGTGGAAAATTGCTCGGATATAGAATGCCTGACGGTATGATTGTGGATACAAACTATAATCCGATTGGTATAGAAGAAGTTCAAAAAGCTTCAATCAGCGAGATGTTTGTGCCGGAAAATGCTTTTGGAAGAGGAAATGCATACGGTATTGGTTCAGAACCGACAAACTTGGGCCCTGGTGGCGGTTACGGACAAGGGGAAAGATATGATCCAATCAGACGGCAAGCCCTTGGACAACTGCAAGCCCAAAGACGTGCAACCGGAACAAATTTGCCTAAACTTGTCAGCGCATCGGGTATTAAACCGTCAAGCTTTACCGGTTATGAAGATGATAACTGGCCGGGACAAGCACGACAAATTTCATCATGGCGCGTAGATATGAGCGAAATGATTTTGGAGGATAAACCAATTCCGGCTGTTTTGGCTCGATCCGTGTATGGTTCGGATTCCGGCGGCTTCAGCGAGAATATTCCGATAACCGCGATTGTGGAAAGAAATGTATATTCCGAAGAGGGTAGAAATATCATTATTCCGGCAGGCTCTCGTGTTATCGGCGAACTCGGCGGCGATATGGGCGGTGGTGTCAGCGGTGGCGCCGTTAAAATGCAAATCACATGGAAAAGGTTAATTCGTCCGGACGGCTCACAGTTTAGATTTAACGGTGCAGAAACGGCGGATGCGCAGGGACGTGCAGGTGCGTTGGCCTATTTGGATGAACAACTGCTGAAACGCTATACAATGCCTATGGTGGCGAGTGCTTTGGAAAGCGGATTGGCTTATATTATGGCCACAGGCGAGAATAGAACCAGTAGTGAAGGCACAACAACTTCCGATGCACGAAGTCAGGCTTCGGAAGATGCCCGTCAAAACTTTATAGACCAAATGAACACCATTTTTGAAGATATAATGCAACGTAAATCACAAATACAATCTGTTACTTATATGCCGGCCGGCACGCGCATTATTATTTTCCCGAAAGAAGATTTATGGCTGAACAGTGAAGAACGTTCTCACGAAAGTAGTAACGGCAGCAATATGTCGGGAGGCGGAGGCGGCTTAGTTACGGAGGATGATGAAGTAACCTCAGGTGGCAACGGAAACGTAACGTATAACGGTAATTATCACGAAAATGTTCGTCCGGCAACAGCACCGAATAGTCACTATCCGGTACAAAGACAAGGTGCTATACAGCCACAACCACAACCGCAGCCGCAGCAATCGTCAGGCGCGCCGGCATCAATTAACAGCGATTCCGGTGGTCGTGGTAATAACAATAATGATAACAATAATAATGAAGTTCCGGATTTGATATAAGGATAAAAAAATGAGCGATTTTTCGGTATTAGAATCAGTTTTACGTCCTTTATCTTATTGGTATAATCAAGATAACTTGGAGGAAGTTGCCATTAATCGTGCCGGTCAAATTTGGCTCAGAATGCGCGGTAAGCGCGCCTATCCGTGGGTTATGTATAAAGATGAAAAGTTGACTAAAGAATATTTAACAGATTTGCTCTATATAATAGCTAATACCTATGAGTTAGAGTTTGATCCGTTACAAGGTTCTCCGTTTGTTTACGCAACAATACCGGGGGATCATCGTTTTTCCGCAATCTGCGGGCGCAATGTGATGTATGATGAGGAGGATTTAACAGGCGGTGTTGCTTTGGCAATCCGTTTGCACTCTGATGATGTTGCATTTGGGCTTGAAGATTATGGAATGAAACAGGGACAAGCACTCTTAAAGTTGAATCCGCTTAAGGATATTAAGGTTCCGGATGATGCTTATGAGAGGTTGCTTCTGTATATAAAGCGAGGTGAACATATTTTGGTTAGTGGTGCAACATCAACCGGTAAAACCACTTTTTTAAATAATTTACTGAAAATTTTGGATATTCATAAACGCATAATTACAGTAGAGGATACTCGGGAGTTAATTGTGCCGCATCCAAACCGTGTTCACCTCGTGATGTCTCGTACCAATCAAACCAATGATATTGATTATTCCGGCATTATTGACTTAGTTGTGCGTTTCACGCCGGATGCCATTATCGGCGGCGAAATTTCAACTCAAAATGCCAGCGGTATATGGCAGTTAATGGGTTCAGGCCACGACAATTGTTTTGCTACCATTCACGCGGAAAGCTCACAAGAAGCATATTTGCAATTTATCAAGCGTATTATGGCTTCAACGAATGGCGCAGTTAATGTGGAACAAACACTTGATGAAATGCGGCGCAAGTTGCACGTTGTTCAAATTCAACGTGTCGGCAACCAACGTGCCATAACCGAGGTAACGTAATACACCACCGTCATTCTTCACCGAACGCAACACCCTCTGTCATTCTTCACGCGATGTAGTGTTTTTTTTCTGTCATTCTTCACCGAACGCAGTGAGGGGGAGAATCTCCATCGTCTTTGCACCGGTGCCGGATTGCATGAGACTCTCGCTCTAACGGGCAAGAGTGACAAAGGAAAAATACCCCAAATATACCCCTAAAAATCACATTATGAAATTTAAAAAAAT
>JAKSUO010000130.1 GCA_024408895.1 Alphaproteobacteria bacterium
CCGTTTGCGGCGATAAATAAGGCAAAATTAGTCGTAACAGATGAATTGTGGGAAAGATATCAGGCGTCTCAAGAAGAAGCCGGTGAAATTTAATTTTTAACAAAAGGACACAGGAAAAATGGAAAATTTTGAAAATATGCCGAGACCGGAAATTGTGGCTGTTGCCGAGACAGTGGCGCGCGAAAAAAATATTGATAAAGGCGATGTTTTTACAGCAATGGAAGTGGCTATTCAAAAAGCCGGTCGTACAAAATACGGTTTTGAACACGATATTCGTGTGACAATAGATCGGAAAACGGGAGCCATCACATTGTCCCGCTACCGTGAAGTTGTAGCCAATGATGCCATTATAGAAAACGAAGCGGCGCAAATTCCGCTTAAAGATGCTAAGGCATACAATAAGGCATTGAAAGTCGGTGATTTCATTATTGATCCGTTGCCGCCGATTGATTTCGGACGTATTGCAGCTCAAACAGCTAAACAAGTTATTATGCAAAAAGTGCGTGAAGCCGAGCGTAATAAACAATATGAAGAATACAAAGAGAAAATCGGCACTATTATCAATGGTACGGTTAAACGTATTGAATTTGGTAACACGATTTTGGATATAGGCAAGTCCGAAGCAGTGTTGCGCCATGATGAAACCATTCCGAGAGAAAAATTCAAAAATGGCGACAGAGTTCGTGCTTATGTTTTGGATGTTCGTCGTGAAGTCAAAGGACCGCAGATATTCCTTTCTCGTACTTGTCCTGAGTTTATGGCAAAGTTGTTCACTCAAGAAGTTCCTGAAATTTATGATGGTGTGATTCAAATTATGGGAGTAGCTCGTGATCCTGGTTCTAAGGCTAAAATCGCCGTTCGCGCCAATGATAAAACAATTGATCCGGTTGGAGCGTGCGTTGGGTTGCGTGGTATTCGTGTTCAAGCCGTTGTAACGGAATTACAAGGTGAAAAAATTGATATTGTTCCGTATTCTGAAGACAAGGCGCAATACATTGTCAGCGCTTTGGCGCCGGCAGAAGTTACCAAGGTTGTTTTGGATGAGGAAAATAACCGCATTGAAGTTGTGGTTTCTGATGATCAATTTTCTTTGGCCATTGGCCGCCGCGGTCAAAATGTTAAGTTAGCTTCTCAATTGGTTGGTTCTAATATTGATGTGTTGACTGAAGAGCAGGAACAAGAACGCCGTTCCAACGAAAACAAAGTTCGCACTCAACGCTTTATGGAAGCATTGGATGTGGACGATATGATTGCGCATTTGTTGGTGGCGGAAGGCTTTTCAACTATTGATGAAGTAGCAATGGTTGCTTTAAACGAATTGGCGGAAATAGAAGGCTTTGACGAAGATGTTGCAACCGAATTGCAAAACAGAGCTAAAGAATTTATTGAAAAGCGCAATAAAGAATTTGCCGCCAAGAGTAAGGCTTTGAAAATTGACGAGAGCTTGAAAACCGTTAACGGATTGGATCAGGATATGATTATTACATTGGCTGAAAAAGGTATCAAAAATATTGATGATTTAGCTGATTTGGCTGCTGATGAATTGATAGAAATTCTTGGTGACACAACCATATCCGAGACTGAAGCCAACGAAATCATCATGTCGGCGCGTGAACACTGGTTTGATGAAGAAAAGGCCTAACAAATAAAGGAGAACACTTTATAAATGGCTAAAGAAACGGAAACAAGAAAATGTGTATTGACCGGCAAAGTGTTGCCGAAAGCGGATTTATTGCGTTTTGTCGTGCTTCCCAACGGTCAGATGTTGCCTGATTTTAATAAAAAATTGGGCGGGAAGGGCATTTATGTTTCCAATTCCAAAAAAATGCTGGAAGGGTTGACGGTGAAAAGTCCTCTGAATAAAATTTTGCATACCAATGTGATTATTGCACCGGATTTGCCGGCGATGGTTGAACACATTTTAGCTCAAAGAGGTCTGGACACCGTTAATCTGGCACGCAAAGCCGGTGATTTGATTTTGGGATTTGAAAAAGTTAAAGAAGTAACGGCGAAAGGTAAAGCCGCCTTCGTGATTGAAGCAACAGATGCCGGTGAAGACGGCAGGCAAAAAATCGCGGCAATGGCTAAAGATTTAGAAAAATTCAGTTTGTATGATGTTGCAACAATGAGTGAAGCATTAAAACGTGAAAATACAGTATATCTGGTTGTTATGAAAAGCCGCACGAGCGATATGGTTTGTGAAGCCTTGACAAGATATAGAACATTTTTGCAAAACTAATGGAGAATAACATATAATGACAGAAGAAAGCGCAAAAGAAGAATTAACACTGCCGAAGAAATCTACACTTACTTTGAAAAAAGTCACGAAGCCTATTGCATCGGAAGGCAAAAAAATTGTGCAGGTAGAAGTGCGCAAAAAAAGAATAATCAACCAAAATCAAATGACAAGTGCGCAAAAGGTTGAAATTGACGAGAATATGGCACAAAAACTGAAACTTTTGGCCGAAGCTAAGGAGTTTGATGCTAAACGTAAACAAGAAGAGGAAGCAAAGGAAGCATTGCGTCAAAAACAACAGGCCGAACAGAAAAAACAAGAAGTTGTTGAGGAAAAAACGCTTAAAGAAGATGCAGATGCCGAAGAAAAAAATGTGAAATCAAAGAAAACAACGGAAAAACCGCAACACGATTTACCGCAGGAAACTCCTGCTGTTAAGACTGAAACAACCGATTACAAAAATAAAAAATCCAAAGATTATGATGATGACGAAGACGATGATGAGGAGGATTATTATAAGAAAAATAATAAGAAATCCGTTGTCGGTGAAAAGAAAGCTCTGACTAAAGAAGAAACCTTTGAGCAAGAACGCAGAAAAATTCAAAAACGCAGTTTTGAAACACAGCGTCGTCCGAATAAAATTAATATAAATTCGTATAATATCGGCGGTGGTGATGAAGATGATGATGACTATGGTTATATGCCGCGTCGTAAATTCAAGAAAAAACAGCCGAAACCGGCTCAGCAAGCTCAAACACCGCAAGAAAAAGTTGTGAAAGAAGTTATTATTCCGGAAACAATTACCGTGCAGGAATTGGCTAACCGTATGGCCGAAAAAAGTGCCGACGTGATTAAGCGTTTGATGGTTATGGGTGTGATGGTAACTATTAATCAGGCAATAGATGCCGATACAGCACAGATTATCGTGGAAGATATGGGACATAAAGTAAAGCGTGTGGCCGACAGTGATGTGGAAGAAGGTTTGTTCGGACCAAAAGATAATGATGAAGAGCTTTTACCGCGTGCGCCGATTGTAACGGTTATGGGACACGTTGACCACGGTAAAACATCACTTTTGGATGCTTTGCGAGAGACAAATGTTGTGGCTCATGAAGCCGGAGGTATTACTCAGCACATCGGTGCGTATCAAATTACGGTTGCCGGCGGGCAAAAAATTACCTTTATTGATACACCGGGACACGAAGCCTTTTCCGAAATGCGTGCGCGCGGTGCTAAAGTTACGGATATTGTTGTTCTGGTTGTGGCTGCCAATGATGGTGTGATGCCGCAAACCGTTGAGGCCATCCGCCATGCACAGGCAGCGTCGGTGCCGATTGTGG
>JAKSUO010000131.1 GCA_024408895.1 Alphaproteobacteria bacterium
GGCGTTGGAAGCCTCTGTTCGCTACGCTGCCGTTGATATGGGCAAACAAAATGTTCGGGTGAATGCAATTTCTTCCGGCCCTATTAAAACTTTAGCGGCTTCAGGCATTGGTGATTTTCGGAAGATTTTACGTTGGAATGAATTAAATGCACCGTTGCGCCGCAATGTGACACAAAATGAAGTCGGTAATGTGGCCTTGTGCTTGTTGTCTGATTTAGGCTCGGCCATTACGGGCGAAGTATTACATGTTGACGGCGGATATAATACGATAGCCATGGTTAATATTGATAAAGCTCACGAAAGTGCTGAGGTGTTAAGTGAGTTTTAGGAAAAAAGTTCTTTCTAAAAAAGTTCCTTGTCTGTTGATAAGGAACTTTTTTTATTGCTTGATATCTAAATAAATAATATAACCGGTAATGTATGAAAGGATATTGGTGTGAATGGTTAAAATATCTGCATATATTGTGACATTAAATGAAGAAAAACGTATAGGAAAAACTCTGCAAGCAGTATCAGAAATTGCCGATGAGATTTTTGTTATTGATAGTGGCAGCACTGATAAAACAAAAGAAATTGTTGAGGCATGCGGGGCAAATTTTGTTTTTCATGAATGGAAGAATATTTCGGCGCAAAAACATTATGGACAAGAATTATGCCATAATGATTGGGTTATTTCGCTTGATGCGGATGAAGTGTTGTCTGCTGAACTGATTGCGGAAATTAAAACCATAATGACCAATCCTGCAGCTGATGCCTATCGGATGAAAATTTGTGATATGTTGCCCGGAGATAAAAAACCGCGTTTGTTTGCAAAATCATACAATCAAGTTCGTTTGTACAATCGTAAAAAATGCAATATGCCGGATGATTTGACTAATGACAGAGTTGTCTGTGAAGCAGATGCTAAAATTGAGCAACTTAAGTGTAAAATTCATCATTATTCATACATTTCACTGTCTCAGATATGGTTTAAGCTGAACATGTACACGGATGAATTGGTTAAAACCGCGGTAGAGCAGGGAAGATATTACACAAGATTACGTTTATATACGGAATTTCCGCGCCAATTCTTGATTTATTACTTTAAAAAACGCTATTGTTTGTATGGGACTTGCGGCTTTTGGATGGCTACAACGTATGCCTATTTTCGTTTTTTGAAGATAGCCAAGTGGTTTGAGTGGCGTGCCTTGAAATCTTATCAGGAAGAACAAGGCAATTCATAATTTTTCTTGACAAATAACCAAAATATGATATATATGAGCGCAATTTCTAATAATTGTGTTATCAAATTAGTATTAATCATTAAATTATTAAGCTTATGGCAAACAAGTCAAAGACATCTTCTAAGAATGTCAAAAAGAAAAAAGGTGAGTTCAACAAAGAAAAAGGTCGTAAACAGACCGAATATCAGCGCGAACGAAATTCTGTTCCGAAAAAACGTAAGAGGGGCAGATAAAAGATTCTTCCTTTAGGCTGTTTTTCATTTTATAAAGAAGTGGCCTTTAGTGCATAAAAAAAAGCCGTCTCGGATGAGGCGGCTTTTTGCATATGTGCCGATAGGTTATTTTTGCGTATCAGCTAAAATTTTCATAGAAACGATAACATCAGGATCGGTTACTTCGCCGTTAGAACCGGTGCCACGTTTGATGTTATCAACATATTCCATACCACTGATGACCTGTCCCCAAACGGTATATTGACCATCTAAAAATCCGGCATCTTTGAAGCAGATAAAAAACTGACTGTCGGCAGAGTCCGGATCTTGTGCGCGAGCCATAGAAACTGCGCCACGTCCGTGGTGCAAATCATTAAATTCGGCTTTTAGTTTTTGTCCGCTGCCACCGGTGCCATTACCGAGCGGATCGCCGGTTTGTGCCATAAATCCGTCTATTACGCGGTGGAATTTTAAGCCGTCATAAAAACCTTGACGAACAAGCTCTTTAATGCGAGTAACGTGGTTCGGAGCTTTATCCGGATACATTTCAATGGTGACGGTTCCATCTTTCAGTTGCAGTAACAGTGTGTTGTCGGCATCAGGCGTTTGTGCGTGCGTTTGAAAAGCAAACAATAAGGCGGTCAGACAATAAAGTAAAAATTTTTTCATAATATATTCTCCTTAATTTGTTGATGTGATTAAATAAAAATGTTTGACTATCAAAGATTCTTCTGAATGTTCTTGATTTGCGGCATAAATTTTTGTAAAGCCTCGTAATTTTTAGGTGTCCAATTAACGGAAGAATCATCCGGCGATACCCATTTTAACTCTTTTTGCTTCTGCGGTTCAACAACTTCCAAAAGCGATAAATCTGTCGGCGCGCAAGCAAACCAGTGCAATTTATATTTATTGTTGCGAACAACACCGAGTTTTTGAATAACGTCAATATTGAGATTTGTTTCTTCTTTAATTTCGCGATGAACTGCGGCATTGAGCGTTTCACCGACTTCAACTTTTCCTCCAGGCACAACAAACTGCGTATCGTCGGTGTGAATGAGAGCATTTTTTTGCGCCGTTTGCGCCAGAATTTTATCACCGCTGACAATCACGGCGCAGACAACATCCTGATTGTTGCCTTTTAAGCGATTATAAATTTCCCAATAGAAAAAATCTTTTAATGAACTGAATATGCGCACTTTGAAAAATCCTTTCATTTTATTGTCGTAATATGTTTGAAATTTAGCAAATTACCATAAAAACCGCAATATGTTTTGAAATGTTTTCAAACGAAATTTGTTTTTTCTGTGTCCGATAACCGAGCATATTTTTATTTTTATGAAAAAAATAAACGTTCTATTACGCAAATAAATTTGTACTATAAAATTTTGGGGCAAAAAACTTGCGTTTGGGAACTGTGCTTCCTAACTAAATAATATAAATCTTATTTTAAGAAAAGGAGTAGAGATGGATTTTAAGGAAATTATATCTTTTAAGGCGTTGCGCAAATTTGATGCAATGTGCTTAAAAAACGAAAAATTGCACCAAAATAAAGAATTGCAACAGCAAATATTATCGTGGGCAGCGGAGTTATTGAAAGAAGCAAGAGAGAACTGGTGCGATATTCATGCTACAACCTTTGAAGCTATTGTTACAGAAGACCGCAAAGCACAAGCCCAAAAGTGCGGCAAAGCCAGAGATAACAAGTATGCGCCGTTTCGGGAATATTTTAAACAAATTCAACCTTCTCCTACCAGTTTCACCCTAATGTTTGGATATTTAATATTATTCATGATACATCCCCTTTAATTTGCCAATAAAGTTTTAAAGATTGATTTTTTCTCAGCAATAGCTTGAGTCTTAGTAAAGCGATTAAAAGCTTTTAAAGCATTAATAACAGATTGATGAGACAACCGTCCAAGATCCCATTTAATACCGTTCGCTGTATAGTTTGGTAAAATCGTTTCAATCTTATCAGCGAATGCTTTAATTGAGAGCTGTTCAGCACGACAGACGCATTACACTCTGAATGTATAATCATAAACAGTGCTTCTACGACCGTTTTTTGAAAATTCAC
>JAKSUO010000132.1 GCA_024408895.1 Alphaproteobacteria bacterium
GTTCAATGATAGAAATGCTGGGTGTTTTAGCGATTATCGGCGTGTTGTCGGTTGGCGGAATTGTCGGTTACACCAAGGCGATGATGAAATTTAAAATTAATAAAGCAATTAATCAAATAGTTGAAATTCAACAAAATATAAAACAAGCTTTTGCTCACGAAAAGGGTTATACCGGATTTTATGCGTATGATTATGAAGAAACTCTTAAGGTTGTCAAAGCTCTAAATCTTGTTCCGCAAGAAATGATTGATGAAAATAGCACATTAACCGCTTCTGATACGGACTATCCAGCATATATTACAAATCCGTTTGGAGGTGGAGTTCAGTTAGGAAATGATCTTCGTACTGATGCAAAAACATTTGTGATTAATTATTGGGGTTTGCCCCGAGAAGCTTGTGTGGCACTTGCCTCGTATAATTGGTTAAGTTTAGGCAATTTAACAAGCATATCGGTTCGCAGTTTTGTTTACACAGATCTTGCCGGTGAAACTGATTTTCATGATGGCGAAAAATATAAGGAATATGATGATGCTTTTTTTGCTGGCAATATAGATAAATACCCTTATCTTATGCCACTTCCTCTGGATAAAATAGCCAAAGCCTGTGATTGCCCTGACAACACTTGTGAAGTGATATGGGGATTTAAAGAACCATAATAACCACAACAAACCCCGATAATAACTTTGGCGTTTCCGAATGATTTGCGGCGCGTGTTCTTACTTAATTAACCCGATTTTCTTTTTCCCTTGGGCTATTTTCACCGCGCCGTCAACTAAATCAGATTTTGTAATTATGTAATTTTCATCAGTTACAATCTGACCATTGATTTTTAAACCGGCTTGTTTAATCAAACGGCGAGCTTCGCCTTTGCTGGCAACAAATCCTATTTGCAAAAACGCGTCTAAAACACCAACACCGGCATTTAAATCAGCGGAAATTGTCGGTAAATCGCCGCCGGCAGAGCCTTGTTCAAATGTTTTAACCGCAGTTTCTTGCGCGTTTTCAGCTTCTTGTTCGCCACGGCAAATTTTTGTTGCTTCAAAGGCCAAGATTTTTTTAGCTTCATTAATTTCTTTATCTTGCAATTTTTCCAAACGAACAATTTCGTTAATCGGCAAATCGGTAAAAATGCGCAAACACTTGCCGACTTCCGCATCTCCGATGTTGCGGAAATATTGATAATAATCGTAAGACGAAAGCTTATCTTCATTAATCCAAACGGCGTTCCCCTCCGATTTTCCCATTTTTTTGCCGGTTGAATCCGTCAAAATCGGGCTTGTGAATCCGAACAATTCCGTATCATAGCGACGCCGTCCGAGTTCTGTGCCGGAAGTAATGTTTCCCCATTGGTCCGCACCGGCTATTTGCGCGCGGCAACCGTATTTTTGCAACAAAACGCAAAAGTCATAGCCTTGCAACAGCATATAGTTAAATTCCAAAAACGACATCGGCTGTTCACGTTCCAAACGGCTTTTAACGCTATCCATTGTCAGCATACGGTTCACGGAATAACAAGTACCGATATCACGCAGAAATTCCAAATAATTAATGTTTTTAAACCAATCCCAGTTATCAACCATAACAGCGTCTGTCGGCCCATTGCCGAACTTCAAAAACTTTGAAAAAGACTTTTTTAACCCAACGTTATTTCTTGCCAACGTTTCTTCGTCCAAAAACGGGCGCAATTTATCTTTGCCGGACGGATCGCCAATGCGCGCCGTTGCCCCACCAACCAAAGTCAGCGGTTTGTGTCCGCATTTTTGAAACCAACGCAACATCATTAACGGCACAATATGCCCCACATGCAGACTATCACCCGTTGGATCGGAACCCAAATACCCAACTGCCGGCTTTCCGGTTTTTTCACATTCATAAAGATAATCGTCAAAACCATCAATGTTTGTGCATTGATTATAAAAACCGCGTTCTTGCATAATATTCAAAAATTCCGATTTAAACTTTGCCATGGCTCACTCTTTGTCCTTTCCTTATTTATACTAAATTTTAACACATATTATCATACAATTTTGCTATTGCAACAGGATTAATTCGGATGATGATAAAAAGTTTAAATACTCTCGGTTTATACGGTGGCGCGAGTTTAAATTCAGTTGAACTGGCTTTAATCAGAAGCGACGGTATAGATGTTCAAGAATATGTAAAATCTTGTACCGTTCCTTATCCGGATTCTCTTAAAACAGATATTCGCACAGTTATTGCGCAACGCAATTGGACTTTTGATAATTTGGAAAACAGTCCGCATATACAAGAGTTGCGCGAAAAAGTCAGCTGTTTTTATGCCGATGCCGTTTGTGAGTTTTCAATGAATGAACCCGTAGATATTGTTGGGATAGACGGTTTGACAATATTCAGTGACCCGGCACATCAATGCTCTTATCAAATTGAGGATGGGCATAAAGTTTGTGATTTATTGTCACGCGATATTATTACTCATTTTCATAAGGCGGATTTATTAATCGGAGGTCAGGCCTCACCTTTAACTCCGGCTTTTTTCGGCGCACTCGGACAGAGTTTGGAAAAACCGCTGCTTTTTATTGATTTGGAAGCCGTGTCAAGTTTGATATATCTGAGTGAAACCGGAGAATTGTTAGCTTTTGATTGTGCGCCAGGGTTGGCTATGATTGAAGATTGGACTTTCAGACACGCAAATATGCAAACCGATTATAATGGACGTTTGGCTATTATCGGCAAGGTGCATAAACAAATTGTCAATTCATTATTAGGCCATAAATTTTTGCATAAAGTTCCGCCAAAATCATTAGATATACTTTGTTTTAGTGATAAAAAAGAACATTTGGAAGGATTATCTTTGGAAGACGGTGCGGCAACGGCAACGAATTTTATTGCCGAGGCTGTGTATCAGGCGGCTTTGGATTATTTGCCTGCAATTCCGCAAAATATTTATATTGCCGGTGAAGGGTGTAAAAATCCGTCACTGGTGCGTTTCATAAAGCAGAATTTTGCACCGCGGCAAGTCCATTTTATTGGGGAAATAAACGCTTCTTTAACTGCGGTAGGCGCACAGACAACAGCATTTAATGCTGTTCGCCGATTCTATGGCTTGCCGATTACTTTTCCAACAACCACCGGCGTTTTTGAACCGATAACGGGAGGGGAAATATATGAAAAAAAATAAAACAACAACTATTTTAGTGCAGAATCTTAGCAAAAATTTTAGTGATATTCACGCCGTTAATAATGTTAATTTTGCGGCATATCAAGGTGATGTAATTGCTTTGCTCGGACCAAACGGCGCCGGAAAATCAACCTTGATTAATATGATTGCCGGTTACATTTCGCCAACCGCCGGTAAAATTGAAGTTTTAGGTAAGGATATTACCGAAGCATCACTTTTTGCTAAAGAAAATATAGGCTTTTTATCCGAAGGCGCGCCATTGTATCCGGATATGAGTGTAAAAATGTTCCTAAATT
>JAKSUO010000133.1 GCA_024408895.1 Alphaproteobacteria bacterium
TCAAAAAGCACGGCGATATACCGCTTTTGTCTGGCAGCAGTAACGATAAATTCTACAGTGACTGCGAGCTCAAAGAAATGATGACGGTAGATAAATATCTCAACATAGCAGATACAACAGACAAAAAGATTATTGATTTGTCTTTATCGGGAGCAACTCTTAATCAAATAGCGGAAAACTGTTTTCTGACGGTTGGCGGAATAAAATACCGAATTAAAAAATTAGTAAACGAATGCGGAGCGCAAAGTAAAGAAGAACTTTTTAACTGTATAAAAAAGTATATCTTTTAAAGAAAGGGAATCAAAATGATAAATTTTGGAATAATCGGTGCAGGTTGGAGAAGCGAATTTTACCTGCGAATAGCTTCTCTTGTACCTGAAAAATTCAATATAACGGGTATATACATCAGAAACAAATTAAAAAAAGCGGAATTTAAAAACAAATATAATGTTAAAATCTGCAACAACCTTGATGAACTTATCAAGACAAAACCCGAATTTGTTGTTTCCTGCGTAAACAAAGACGGTATATGCGATATGATATGCGAGCTTTGCAATAAAGGTATCGCCGTTTTAAGCGAAACACCGATAGGAACAACTCCTATGCAAATCGAAGATTTCAAAAAGAAAATTAAGCCTGAATGGACAGTACAGGTAGCAGAGCAGTTTCATTTTCAGCCGAGAAATCAGGCAATAAAGGCGATTATTGACAGTGGGAATTTAGGTGAAATAAATCAAGTACAACTTTCCTGCTGTCACGATTATCACGCCGCAAGCCTTATTCGTTTTTTCCTTGATGTAAAAGACGAAATTCCTAAAATTACTTCTTTTTCATTTCCTGACAAGCTTAATGTTATGGGCGGAAGAAACGGTACATTTGAAAAGGCGGAAGAAAGGCTTTCGCAACAAAAAATTGCCGTTTTGGAGTATAAAAACAAATCTGCAATATATGATTTTACAAGTGAACAGTATTTTTCGGATATAAGGCATTCAAGAATAATAATACGAGGTACAAACGGTGAAATAATAAACAATACCTGCACTTACCTTGACGGTGTAACCCCAGTAACATTTGATTTAAAGCGAAACTTTTGCGGAAAGAACGAAAGCCTTGATGGATTATATCTTGATTCAATTACGGGTAACGGTAAAATACTTTATAAAAATCCGTTTTATAAGGCAAGGCTTACAGATGAAGAAATTGCCATTGCGACCTGTCTTTTAAAAATGAAAGATTACCTTTTAACCGGCACTCAATTTTACTCGTTATATGATGCTATAACCGATGTCAAAACATCGTTGTTTTAATATTCACACAAATAAATTTTTGATGTAAATACTTCGGTTTGATGCGGTTCAATAAATCCAAAACCGGAATATTCCCTTCCAAACGGCGAATTAGCACAATCCGCCATTCCACTCATCGGTTCAAGACAGATAAAATCTTTGCCTGTCCCGTAAAATAAGCGAAATTTGTAATTTGTTCCATTTTCATAAATAACTTTTTGACCATATTCAATATCATCGATTTCAATTATGCCGCCGTTTGTTTTATAATGGCGGCTCAATTTTTGGTTTGGGCAAAATTCACCCGACTTCAATGCTTCAGTAATAGTGTCAGATTTACAAATTCTTCCCGTAGGCAGAAAACTATTGTTTCTTTCGATTTCATCGCCTATTGTGGCGAAAATTCTTACATTTTGAACGGTAGAATTTGGTATAAACGGAATATTAAAAGTCGTATGATACCCTAAAATCAATGGCATATTCGTATCCGAAAGGTTGGTTATTTCGGTTGTATGCAAAAGTCCGTTTTCACTTAATGAATATGTGATTTTTATACGGTAATCGTGCGGAAAATAATTCCTTTTCATCACATTACAATACGCCGAAACTGAATTTTCACAAATACTTTCGAGCAAAAATTCTGTTTTATGAATTATTCCGTGCAGATGGCAATTTGTATTTTCTTCGTTTATGGGGAATCGGTATTCCCTGCCTTCAAATTCAAAATATCCGCCGGATATTCTGTTTGCTGGAAAAAGAATTGGCATTCCGTATAAGAAAGGATTATCAAGCGGTTTGCAGTAATCGGGAGTTCGTAAAATATCCGCATTTCCTTTTTTAAAATATATACAGTTTGCCCCTTGCGACAGATTGATTTTTGCAGTATAACCGCTGCCGTTAATTTCGTAAATATTCATTTTAAATTCCAAGCAATTCGTAAATCAAATTACAGGTTTTGGGACTTAAATTTGAATTAAACAGATTTGTACCAAGAATATGCGTAGAAAAAACAATGCTTAAATGATTTTCCGGGTCTATAAGGTTATATGAAGAAGCCACACCGTCCCAACCGAATTCGCCGTCGCCGGTAATAGTTTTTGCAGCATTTCTGTCAACAAGCGTTCTTACTCCCAAGCCGTATCCGTAACCGTCCTTAATAAAGAATCCATTATGTTTAATACGATTTTCTCTCATTTTATTTATGCTTTCTTGCGACAAAACTCTATAGCCGTTATATGCAATGCCACCGTTTGCAAGCGAATCAATAATTACGGAATAGTCTTCTGTTTTACAAAACAATCCGGCTCCTGCACTTTCATAAATATCGCTCAAGCAAAACATATTATTCATATTATGTACCAAACATTTATTTGATTTTTCATCATAACAATATTGTTGTGTGAATCTTGATTTTTGCTCATTTGACGGATGAAAACCAATATCAGTAATACCGAGAGGAGAAAACAATTCTTCTTTTAATATCGTGTACCATGTTTTCCCGCAAATAACTTCTGCGACAGCCGCAAGTACATCGTGCGACAAACTGTATAAAGCATCCGTTCCGGGTTCAAAACATAAAGGTTTTAAAGCCATTGCGCGTACGATTTCTCTGGTTGTAGCTTTTTGATTTTTTCTTGCTTCTTTTAACGGTTGAGAATCCAAAAAGTAATCCATTCCGCTTTGCATAGAAAGCAGATGCCATATCCTGATTGTATTTTTTGCAGGAACTGTTCCGTTTTCGGTTTTAACGTTCATATTGTTATATTCAGGCAAATATTTTGCAACCGCATCATCAAGATTTAACAATCCCTTTTCAACCAATCTCATTACGGTAATTGAAGTAATAACTTTTGTCATAGAATATATCCAACGAAGATTGTTTTCGTTAATAGGTTTGGTGCCTGCGGCATCAGAAAACCCGGCCATTTTTCTAAAAACTTCTTTACCGTTCTGCTTTACAAGCAGGTCATATTCTTTAACATCAAATTTACACATCATATTATTCAGATGTGCTTCAAGTTTTTCATAATTCATTGTCAAGACTCCAAAAAATCTATCAAGTAAATTTTTAAAACGATAGAACTCAAACATTTTGGTCTGAGTTCTATCAAATTTTCATACTTTATTTTTTAGAGGTCGTG
>JAKSUO010000134.1 GCA_024408895.1 Alphaproteobacteria bacterium
GCAAAATAAAATCATAATGAAGCTCATGTGAACAATAAGCAGTTCCTTAAGTTTACCACTTAACGGAGCTGTTTTTTATTGGTAACAAACCGTTTAACCTTTGCTATATGGGCGATATGCCGTTATATATATTGCCAAACAATAAATACAACAACAAAAATAAGACCGCCGACAATTATCCAACCTGCAGACATATTTCCTCCATCAAATACACTTCAAATTGTAACCAAATAATTTTTATTTAGCAACAAAAATCAGCAACCATTAGTGCTATATGAATTGGAAGCAACCGAAATTCCGCCCTAAAATTCAAATGTTATTTTTATTGGATTTTCTTTATGGATATATGCTGATTTCCGTCAATCATCCGTTTTAATCGTGCCAAAACGGCACAACTGATAGTTACCTTATAAGTATTCTGATTTTCGTTGTTTTCAACCGCATTTACCGCACAATTTTGATATAACCAAGCCGAAATTTTTCCTTCACTGACCGGTACAGTAACCGCATAAACCGGATGAGCAAACATCAATTTTTGTTCTATACATTCAAGAAG
Source organism: Alphaproteobacteria bacterium (assembly GCA_024408895.1). Classification (GTDB taxonomy): domain Bacteria; phylum Pseudomonadota; class Alphaproteobacteria; order RF32; family CAG-239; genus RUG410. Next base: position 557 of record JAKSUO010000134.1, read on the forward strand.
CTCATCTTTTCCCTGCCCCGTTAAAGCAGAAATCAAAACTTTTGATTTTTCCGCCGCCGTTTTATTTTGCCAATAACAACTATCTTCCGCCGAAAGCAGATCAGCCTTGTTCAAAACTTCAAGATATTTTTCACTGTACTTTATATCTTTCAGCCCGAGACTTTCCAAAACCTGCAAAACATCAGCTTTTTGCGCCCCCGTATCCGGATTTGCCACATCACGCACATGTAAAACAACATCGGCACTTAAAACTTCTTCCAACGTGGCGCGAAAAGCCATAATCAACTCATGAGGCAAATCAGAAATAAACCCTACCGTATCCGATATAATAATATCCGTTCCGCTTGGTATAGTCGGATCCAGCGTTGCAAACAACGTATCGGCAGCCATTACATCACTTTTGGTCAGATAATTGAATAACGTTGATTTACCGGCATTTGTATATCCGACAAGCGCAACCACCGGATACGGCACTTTGCGCCTTGCTCCGCGTTGAATATCACGAGTTTTTTTAACTTTTTCCAAATCTTTTTTTATTCGGGTGATTTTATCGTCAATAATACGCCTATCCAACTCAATTTGTGTTTCACCCGGACCGCCTAAAAAACCGGCACCGCCGCGTTGACGTTCCAAGTGTGTCCAGCTGCGCACCAAGCGGGAGCGTTGATAAGTTAAATGAGCCAATTCAACCTGCAATGAACCTTCTTTTGTTTTGGCGCGCTCGCCGAAAATTTCCAAAATCAATGCCGTCCGATCAATAACTTTAATCTTCAACTCTCGCTCTAAATTACGTTGTTGAATCGGCGACAAACGACAATCCGTCACCATTAATTCAATTTCGTTTTGCGTAACAATCGGCAAAATTTTTTCAATAAAACCGCGACTAAAATATGTTGATGCTTTAATTTCTCGCATCCGAACAATTTCTTTATACGCAACATTCAGATTAATAGCCAACGCCAAACCTTCAATTTCGGCCAAACGTCCTTCTGCCGACAGCGAAAAGCATTCACCCACCACCGATGGGCAAATCACACAGGCGTTAATCCGCTTATTTTGTTCTATTTCAATCACTATTCGTCGGCAACATCAACCGCAACACTCGGCATAATCGTTGAAACGGCATGTTTGTATATAAGTTGCGTATGTCCGTCACGCCGTAACAACAAACATTCTTCATCCTGCGACGTTACAATACCCTGCAACTTAACTCCGTTAATCAGAAACACGGTTACCGAAACCTTTCCGTTTTTAATATCATCCAAGAAATCACTTTGTACTTTATTCATTATTTTTATCCTTATCAAATAATTTCTAAATTGAGAGTAATGCCTTTTTCTGATAAAATCTACAATATTTTGCATTTTTACACGCATAATTTAAAAATATGATTGCGAAATTTGTTATAATATCATATACTGCCGACATCATTTAATTATATAGCGAGGTGTTTGTAATGAAAAAAATTTTATTCACCGGTGGTGGCTCGGGCGGACACGTTACTCTTAATTTATCTCTTATTCCGATTTTTTTGGAAAAAAATTGGGAGGTTATTTATATCGGCTCTAAAAACGGCATTGAAAAAGACTTAATTGCTAAAATCCCGCAAGTTAAATATTATGCCATAGAAACCGGAAAATTGCGCCGCTATTTTTCATGGGAAAATTTCAAAGACGCCATACATATACCATTGGGAATTTTACAAGCCATTCGCATTATCCATAAAGAAAAACCGGATATTATCTTTTCAAAAGGCGGTTTTGTATCTTTTCCGGTAGTTTTGGCTGGCTATTTAAACCGTTGTCCGAAAATTTTTATGCATGAATCAGATGTTACTCCCGGGTTGGCAAATAAAATGTCACTGCCTTTTGTAGATACCTTTTTCACTACTTTTCCTGATACTCAGAACTTTGTATCAAATCCGCAAAAGGTGCAATATGTCGGGCCTGTTCTTTCATCGCGTTTGGATAACGGAGATGCCGAGCTCGGGCGCAATATGTGCTTTTTCAATAAAGATAAACCGGTCATTATGTTTGTTGGTGGCTCTCTGGGTGCTAAAAGCATTAATCACGCCGTGATTAAAAACTTAGAAGAACTGTTGGAAAAATATCAAGTTATCCATATATGCGGCAAAGGTCAAACTTCACAGGCACGCTGCGAAGGCTATGCCCCGTTTGAATTTGTGGATAAAGAATTTGCAGATTTAATGGCATTGGCTGATGTCGTAATTTCTCGCTCCGGTTCAAATGCAATTTTTGAACTTTTAAGCCAGAAAAAACCAATGTTGCTGATTCCGTTGCCGTCCACCTCCAGTCGTGGTGAACAATCACTCAACGCCCAATCTTTCCAAAAACAGGGATTTGCGGAAATTCTCAACGATGAAGATGTGGATAAAGATCTTGTTGCTGCCGTTGACATGGTGTATGCCCATCGTGAACAATATATTGCCAATATGGAAGCGGCAAAGTGGAAACACACCTCTAATCAGGATCTGTTTGCAAAAATTACCAAATGATGCGAATCTATAAACACATTTTTGTTTTGACGGGTGCCGGTATTTCAGCAGAGTCCGGTTTGGCAACATTTCGCAGTGCCAACGGCTTATGGAATAATCATCGGGTTGAAGACGTTGCCACTATTGAGGCTTATTACCGCAATCAAGACTACGTACATCAATTTTATAACGATATGCGCCCCGAACTTTACGCCGCTAAACCTAATCCGGCGCATTACGCTTTAACCAAGTTGCAAAAAGAATATCCTGCCGATAATATCAGCATTATCACTCAAAACGTGGATACTCTACACGAAAAAGCCGGCAATACCAATGTTTATCATATTCACGGACAAATCAACCAAATTG
>JAKSUO010000135.1 GCA_024408895.1 Alphaproteobacteria bacterium
AGCTGAGCTATAACCCCATAAAAATTCGTCTTCGTGTCGAGCGCTTCATTCAAGCGCTTCTTGCTCCCGTTGGTCGCTTCGGTCACTCGTTTTCTAATTTCGCTACGTTTCGGTTTCCCTCACTTGCTTAATAAGAAAACTTCGCCGCTTGCGGTAAAAACAACATTTTGAGGTTGTTTTTATCCTCGCGCCCAGCTGAGCTATAACCCCATAAAAATTCGTCTTCGTGTCGAGCGCTTCATTCAAGCACCTGTCGGAACTTATAACAAAAGAAAAAATAAAAGTAAAGTGTTTTTTTGACTTTTATTCTTCTAGCAGTAATAAACGCGAAGCATAGCGGTTTTTGTAATTGTTATGATATTGCTCTATAACTTCGGCCATAATTTTGTTATCATATTGGTGTAAAAAATCTTCAGTCGGCACGGCTGTCAATGTTTCTTGTTCTGCATTAAAAGTCAAAGCTAAACCTATAAGTGGAGTGTGCAAAGGTTCTGATAACATTTTGGCATAATTTTCTGCCGATATTTTGAACATTGCGCCAACACATTTGTTATCGTGTTGCAAGTAATAAGCCGCTGTCATCAGGCGTATGTATTCTTGCATAGACAAGGAAGAAAACACTTCCAGCTCGGTTGTTGGTGATTCCATATCATTAGTCCTTTGCAATATTTTATTCCTGTTATTGACAATAAAGTTTATAATGATTAATGTCAATATAGCAAAACAACAAAGGAGATAAAATGGAAAACAATAAAATTATACCGGCTGCCATTTTGGCTTTAGGCATAGCATGTGGCGGTTTTTTCCCGGGATATTATTACTATCAGACACACTATAATTCTCGTGTGGTGACGGTAAAAGGTTTGGCTGAAAAAGATGTGGTGGCCAATACGGGGATTTGGAATATCACATTCACCGTGAACGGTAACAATTTGACTGAAGCGCAACAACAAATTGAGGCACAAAATGCGGAAATTGTGCGCTTTTTAAATAGAAACGGTTTTAATGAAACGGAAATATCTTCCGGCCGCATTGAAACGAATGATTTGATGGCGAATCCGTATCGTGATACCAATTCGGCTGAAGCATCACGCTTTATCTTAACCCAAACGATTACCGTGCGCTCTGAACAGGTAAATGTGATTGCGGATACTTTGGCAAAAAGTAATGAACTTATCGGTAAAGGAATTGTTTTTAGCTCGCAAACAGCCAATTATTTTTTTACAAAACTTAATGATATTAAGCCGGAACTGTTAAAAGAAGCAACGGAAAATGCCGGTAAAGCCGCACAGGAATTTGCTGCTAACAGCGGTAGCCATGTCGGTAAAATTCAAAATGCTAATCAAGGGGTGATTACAATTGTTTCACGCGATAATCCGGATGCTTATGAAACATCTCAAATTAATAAAAAGGTTAGGGTTGTTTCTACGGTTACTTATTTGCTAAAAAATTAAAAACAGTTTTTTTATGACAACAATAGCGGCAAACTGTTTAAGGTTTACCGCTATTATTATTTGCTAAAGTGTTTAGTTGCTGTGTACGTTTCGTTGATTAATAATGTTAGCCATTTGAGCAGTAGATGGTCCTCCGTTTGGCACATTCGTTCCCGTAGGTTGATTAGGTTGCGGTGTCGGCTGTTGCCGTTGTTGCGGATGGGTTCTTTCGTATTCAGGAGCATAATTGATTAAGTAATCATCATATTCCAAAGAAACGTTATAGGCTTTGATTGGAACAAGCGCATCAATTCCCTTAGCTTGTAAATCTTCGTTTATGGCTTCAAACGTGTTGCGAGCACTGTTATAAATATCTTTAATGACGACCGGTGCCGAACGTTTGGCAACATTATGTTTGCCGTATTTTTCTTTGATTAATTCAGCATACATTTCTTTCTTAACATCCGGCTGTATCCGTTTATAGAGGAACAAATATAAATCGTTCATATCCGACACACTCATTTTCTGCGGATTTATAAACGAATTAAGAAATGCTTTTTCATTTTGCGAAAGAGGTGAACCGCCAAAATTCAGTTTCGGGTTTGACGCAAAACTTATGCCACGTTCAACCTGATCTTGATAAATTTCAAATAGCAAGTTGAAAGCCTTAAAAGCGGAAATCTTCTTAATCGCACCTTCCATCGGATCTTTTTCGCGCAGAATCTTTTTCATTTCGCCTTTAATTCCAAGAGAATAACCGTCCGTAAACGCGCTATATTTGTGTGAATTGAGTAAACCATCAATAAAGTCCTGCTCAGAAGCATCAACAACTTTACCTTTGTCTTTATTGCGTTTATCCATTTGTTTGCCTAATCTGTATTTGAAATCACTGTATTCTTCGGCAGAAAGCTTTTCTTTTGCGGCTTTTAACATACCTTCAGCTTTGGCGCGATCAAGACCGATGCCAAGCGGAACGATACCTTTTTCAGCCAAGCATTTGCGCCACATACCCTTTTCCTGATCCGGAATGCCGTTTGGAAAGTTCACGCTCTTGTAGCCAAAATCTTTTAATTGTCCGGCAATGCCGCCGATAATGTCTTCATCCATACGCTTGCTGTTCGGTGTGCGATAAGCTAAGTTTAGCTTTCCGTTGTTATCAACCCGAACAAATAATTTAAAAGAATAGTTCCATTTAGCATGTTTGTTATCTTTGTCTCTACGACCGTCATCTTTGAAATTATCTTTATCTTCCGAAGGATAAACAATAAATTCCGCCCAACCTTTGCCAAAGAAATTTGTGTGGCGTTTGAAATAAGACAAATTCTTGTGTTTGTTTAAGCCCTTTGAAGTGCCAATCCATTCTTCAAATTTTTCTTCAGCTTGTTTCTGAGTCAAAACATTATCCTTTATCGGCGCCGAGGCAGATTGTTGCGGCATTGGCGCGGTATTTTCTTCGGACGGTATGTCTTGTGGATTTTCGGCGGTATGTGCCGGCGTATTTTGTTGTTGATTTAATAACTCAGAATCTTCGGTAATCGGTAAATCCGGTGAAACATCATCCATTGATAAGTTTTCAGGAACAATGCCATTTTCATTTGCTACTATTTTGTCATATTCCTTGTCCAGTTCATTGCTTCTGGTTTCAACGGCTGTTTTTTCGGCGTCATCGCGTGATTGCGCCTCTTGTGCTATTAATTCTTTGGCTTGTGCTGTCATTTCCTCAATGCGTTCTTGTCTTATACGCAATTCTTCATCCAAGTCAATGCTGCCGTCATAAGCATAGCGAACAGAAATATCGGCGGTTGATAAACCGCATCTTTCGCAAAATTCAAAAATGCGCTTTAATTTTTCGGCATTAAGTTCAGCCAGAGTATCTTCCTCAAATGACAACTGCACTTTGAATTGAGGATCGCTATTCGGTTGATAGGATTCCGGGATTACAAAGGAAAAATCTTCTTCA
>JAKSUO010000136.1 GCA_024408895.1 Alphaproteobacteria bacterium
TACTTCTTTCATTTAATTTTATCTCCTTTTCTTTATTTTGTAATTAAATAATATCATATTATTTATTATTTGTCAATAGAAAAATAATTACAAATAGTTAAGTGTTTCTTCTGTAAGAACTTCCATTTCATGAAGCCAGAGCCATTCTTCAAAAACTTGATTGATTTCATCAATTGTTTTTGTCATAAGAAACAGCTTCATTTCTTCTCTTTCTGTTATTTTTTTATTAAACAATTCTTCGATTGTTTTTGCGTATTCCTCTAAATCAGCGTCACATATATAATAACTTTTATCAAAAAGGTATTTAACAGCGGTTTTAGGGTTGTCAACAATGCGAATAGGACTACCTTCTGCATCCGACATCATTAATACTTTCATTTTTTATTCTCCTTTTCTTTTAGTGTCTTTATTATATTATAAAATTGCCCAAAAGTCAATAGAAAAATAATTACAAATAGTTACAGATTGCGGCCAATCTAGGTTTTGCGCCCGGGCGCTGGTTTACATAATACGGATTTAGATAAAAGAAAAAGAGCGGCAATAGCCGCCCTTTAAAACGATTCCTTTGTAAGAATTTCTTCTTCGTGGAACCAAAACCAGTCTATAAAAACATCGTTTATTTCATCAACTGTTTTTGTCATAAGAAAACTTTTTAATTCTTCTCTTTTTTTCTCTTTTACCACTTTAAAAGTGTATTCAATTCGTTCTGCGATATCACCGAGTAGTGAGTCGCCTATTTCTTCTTTAAAGAGATATTCAACTCCCGTTTCAACGCCATCTGCAAGGCATACGAAATAACCTTCATCAACATTTGTTACTACTAATACTTTCATTTTTTATTACTTCCTTTCTTTATTTTGTAATTAAATTATATCATAAAGGGATTGAGTTGTCAACCCCTTTATTAAAGATTTTTTGATTCGTAAGCAGATATTTTACCATTTAACTTTTTGCAAAGTTTGTTTACATAATCGGTCTGCGCGCAGGTGTCGCAATAGCAATTAAACATCGTCCAGTTGCCGAGAATATTGTAATTGCAGGGGATGTCTTTTGATTCAATTTTTTCTTTTATTTTATCAGCGTCAGCATTTTTAATTGCCATTTCAATTTTCCACATTTTTACAGGTGTATATTTTTCTTCAATAAGCTTTACAATATACACACAAACAAGATTACAAGTTGCTGTTATTGCCATTTTAGCAAAAGACGAAAGTCCATCGCCATTCGTTAAGATAATAATGTAGGTATAAAAGCCGTAGGTTATTGCATTAATGATTGCCGCCATAGCCTTGCCGCCTTTAACCGTGATAATTGATTTCACAGTTGACAAAAGAACATTAACGGCAGTGCAAATTGTAAATAGAATAAAAAACTTCATTTTAAAATCCCCCTTTATAGAATTGCTAACACGATTGAGTAAATCCCCCAAATAGTAGCTATTACTGCTATTGCTTTTCTATCACCTTTATCAAATGCCTGTAAAGTTGAGTAAAATAGAAGCATACCGACAAGTATCATTAATATTTTTACAAATGTCATTTTTATTACCTCTTTCTTTCTTTGTTTTTTGTAATTAAATTATAATCTATTATTATTAAAAAGTCAATTGTGAATATTAACAAAAATAATGGGCGCCAACCCTTGCTTTTTATGCAAAATGCTGGATCGGCGCCCGGGCGCGGATATTTATTCATGGGTGTGAATAAAAAATCAGCACCGAGGTCATGTCCGCGGTGCTGATAAAACTATTTTATATTTTTTGCCGTTGTAGGTGAAAACAAGTTCGCGCTGTGGATTTACAAGGTTTATATGTTCGGCGCCGACCTCATTAATTGCGCTCTGTATCGCGCTCATTAAAAAGATTTTTTCGTCATCGGCTTTACGTTCTTTTTTCTCGAATTTGTAAACAGTTCGCGTCCCCGTGCTTTTCATCTTCTTTTCAACGGCTTTTTGTTCTGCGGTCAATGGGAAAGGGTCAGCGCCTTGCTCAATAGCCTTGTCTGTGGCGATAACATCAAGAGCCTCCGCCTCCGTGCATCCCAGTGCGCGCATAATTTTTTCGACCTGTTCCATTTTTTACCTCCTTTTGGATTTAAGAGGAAGGGCAGATTTCTCTGCCCTTGACGGATTAGGCAACAACTCTGAAAACAGTTTTCTTGCCGATTTTTTCACGCTCTACGCGTCCGCCGTCAATGAGCGGTTTGAGCAGACCGACCATGCGCTGTGTGGTCTTTACATCGTCATTGCCGAGCAGAGCAACGAGTTCGCTTGCCTGATAATCCTTCTCAATCTCCATAAGGTTGAAGATTGCTTCGCTCAGTTCAGCGTCTGCTGTCTGCTTTGCTGTCGGCTTGCGGTTGGTTGCCTTGTTGACCGTGGAAGTGTGAATGTTGGTGATTTTTTCCGCTACGTCTGTCGGAAGGTCGCAGTTTTCAAGTACCCATGCGAGAGCCTTTGCGTTTGTCATTTTGTCATTTGCCATAGTATCAATTCCTTTCTGCTTTTTAAGAGGTAGCCTCTCTTGATTACGTGCTTATTATAGCACACTTTTTAATGTTTGTCAAGAGGATATTGAAGATTTTATTTTGGGATTTTTTTCCTCAGCTTTGTGGGTTAATCCCTAACCACGCCGCCAAGCTTCTACCCCCTCTTGACATTATTAATAATAGCACTTTTATCTCTTTTTGTCTATTGGCAAAATCACCAAAAGATAGAAAATGTTTATTGAGTTTTTTGTGCAATTTGCCGAGCGCCCGGGCGCGATCTGCCCCACACTTAGTGGGACAGAGCATAACCAAGCATTTTGACAATCGGCTTTACGGTTGTAATGGCGGAATCGGAATTTTCTTCACATTTAAAGATGATATAACCAACAATATCACCGTTAGAAATAACAGGATGGCAAACAACGTCATTTGCATTTGGCATTGTCCAAATATTTCTTTCATCCAGGTTTTCAATGAGCTGTTCCTTGTAGGTCATCAGCGACTTTTTTCCGCTTATCCAGTCCCCATAATTATCAAAGATAGCCGCCTCAACGCCGCAGGCAATTAGCGAATCAGAAGCATTTTTGGCATAGCTTTCAATAGCACAAAGTGGTGAATACTTCTTGAAAACCACACTTCCGTCTTTCTCAGTATAGATTTCAAGCGGATCGCCTTCTCTAATACCCATATTGCGGCGAATTTCCTTAGGGATTACAACACGTCCGAGGTCGTCAATTCTTCTTACAATTCCAGTTGCATTCATAATTTATCAATTCCTTTCTTAATTTGTAATTTAATTATAAC
>JAKSUO010000137.1 GCA_024408895.1 Alphaproteobacteria bacterium
CATCGGCCGCTTGTGCCGAATGTGCTGTCGCCGCCAAAATAACGGATGGCAAAAGCAATAAACTTAATTTTTTAGTCATCTTAATAGTCCTTTAATTGTTTATACGCTCTCTAGTATAAATATTGTTTCTTAAAATATTATTGATAAACGCGATTGTGAAAAACAATTTTTGTGGTGTATAAAATGAAACACATTCCCGGATTGTAGCCGGATACTAAATAATCGTGCTGTTGCTGATGGCGCGTGCCGGTTGTTAGCCCCAAAGACGGAACATCAACCAAATATCCCTCAATGTAAATAACATCATCTGGCAATAACATGTGTAGGGCTTTGTTGATGTTTTCGTTGGCGGGAATAGGGTGATAGTTGTTAAATTCTTCCGAACGCATGTATTTACCGCATTTTTGAAAATTCGCATCACTTTCCTTCGCTTCTTCTTCCGAAAGCCAGAAATTAAAAAAAGAGGTTTTATATTTTACACCTTTGCATAATATACTGCCCATACGCTCTTCATGCGTGAAGCGAAACATTTTATATATTTCCGGTTGCGCCATATTACCGATAACAATAAACAAATCAAGCGGCACGAGATTGATGTATTTTTGTTGAAATTGGCCGCGATAAAAGCGATTCCACCAACCGTCATAAGTATCAACATAACCGATTTTTCCGGTGACCGAGTATTTTGTGCGCGGGTGTAATGAATATTTTGTGTTGTTTCTTTGAAAAACAAAAGGCGGCGTATTGGGTGGAACATCTTCAAAAAAACTTGTGGCGGATATGGTTAATGTTTTATTGGCGGGAGTGCCGTATATGTAAGGATATACAACACGTTTCCAATATTGCGGATAAAATTGGCACAATATCAAAATGGCACACACACATTTAATGATGCGCCATTTAATTATCTCGCGTTTTTTATTACGTTCTATTATTCTGTCGCGACTTCGCGCTAAGCGTTGTTGCCAAATAAAGTTCATATCAGAGCTTATTCAATGCTTGTTTAACACGTTTAATTGTTTCATCTTTACCTAAGATTACCGCCAACTCGGTTGCTCCGCCCGGAGTTGTTTCCAAACCGGATAACGCAATGCGGACAGGGTAGAGGATTTGTCCGTTTTTCAATTCATTATTTACGGCTAAATCTTTTAATGTGGCAAACAAGTTTTCATTGGTCCATTCCGTAACGTTTTGCAAAACAGGCAAAGCCAACTCAAGCGCTTGTTTGGCAACTTCAGGATTTGTTTTCATTTTTTTGTTTTCAAACAAAGCAATATCATAATCAGGCAATTGCGCCAAAAACTCGGTTTGATCTGCAATATCGTTCAGCACTTCAATACGAGGTTGCAAAACAGAGCTCAAAGCTTCTAAATTGTAGTTTTTACCTTGTAATGCTTCATAGAAAGGCAACGCCAATTTATGAAATTCATCGGCGCTTAAATTGCGAATATAGCAACCATTCATCCATTTGAGTTTTGTAATATCAAAAATCGCCGGAGATTTATTTAATTTTTCACATTCAAAACACTTCTCAAGTTCTTGTAATGAAAAGATTTCTTGTTCTGTTCCGGGATTCCATCCGAGCAGGGCAATGTAGTTCAAAACAGCTTCCGGTAAATAACCTTTCGCCACTAAATCTTGGAACGAAGCATCGCCGTTACGTTTGCTTAATTTGTGATGAGCATCTTTCATAACTTGAGCAACGTGAACATAAGTAGGCGGAGTCCAACCGAAAGTTTCATAAATTAAATTGTATTTCGGAGTTGAAGAAATATATTCATTACCTCGCACAACGTGAGAAATTTGCATTAAATGGTCATCAACCACATTGGCAAAGTTATAAGTCGGCAAGCCATCAGATTTAAGCAAAACACCTTCATCTAATTCGTCATAATCAATTTCAATATCGCCATATACAACATCGTGAAAAACAGAAGTTCCGGTTTTATTGATGTTTTGACGCACAACAAAAGGTTCGCCGTTGGCAATGCGCTTTCTGGCTTCTTCAACGGAAATATTTTTGCAAGGGTCTTTAAATTTTATGTGTGCTTCCGCTTCATTTTCGTCATCAGTGGAATCATCTTCTTTGTGAGCGCAAAAACAATAGTGCGCACCGCCCAAATCAACCAGTTTGTGCGCATATTCGGCGTAAATTGCTTTGCGTTCCGATTGAACATACGGACCGAAATTACCACCGATATCCGGACCTTCGTCCCAATTCATTCCGACACGTTTAAGGGTTTTAAAAATGATGTCGGTAGCACCCTCAACATAGCGTTTTTGATCGGTATCTTCAATACGCAAAATAAAATCGCCGCCATTGGCTTTAGCAATTAAGTATTCATATAATGCGGTGCGCAAGTTGCCGATATGCATATATCCGGTTGGGCTTGGGGCAAATCTTGTTCTTGTTTTCATCTGATTTATCCTTAACAATTAAAATATAAACTGCGGAAAGAATAATCCAAAATCAAATTAAATCAAGTATTTTGTAGAAATTTTTAACTTGTAAAAAATATGGTGCAAAAATATTGACATTTTGTTTTTGATTTTATAGACTTATTCTCGCAACAGCTGATTACTGTTGTGAGGATTCAACCCCTCTGCAAGTTGTCCGAAAAGGACGTGAAAACTACCTTTTTGCTTAAGGCGGGAAGGTAGTTAATAAAGCGTATTAATTATATATGCCGAATACCTACACTATTCTTGCAATAGGGTTGAACTTCCTGCCACCTTTAATCAAGGTGGTTATTTTGTTTTAATATAAATAAAGAAAGAAAAGGAGTTTAACTATGAAAATAAATCAAGCCGGTCGTTCTATGATAGAGATGTTGGGAGTGTTGGCGATTATCGGCGTGTTGTCGGTTGGGGGAATTAGCGGCTATACCGAAGCAATGCGCAAATATAAAATGACTAAAACCATAGAAATTTTTAGAGCTTCATTATTTAGATTAATGGAATTAGATCAGATAAAAAATGGAGGAGGGGAAGAGATATACGGTGATGTTGATCTATATGTTGCCGTGGGATTATTACCGGAAGAGATTTGCGATAAAAATTATGTAGATGTTCGTGGTAATACGGGAGATTCTTGTCAGCTACCAGTCGGGGAAATAAGTATGGACTTTGCTTTAGGTTATGATCGCGATCGCTCTATGCATGGTGATTACTATATCAGATTTACAGATGGTAATAAAGAGAAAAATTGCGTTGATTTTCTTTCGTATCATTGGGAAAAAATTACCCCTAAAGACTGG
>JAKSUO010000138.1 GCA_024408895.1 Alphaproteobacteria bacterium
CGAGTCGCCATACAGTCGCAACTCGCTTCATAAATTCATTTATGCTTTAACCTTGAAGCGCAACATATATTTCGTGTGCGCTTTTGGCACGACGAATTAACTTGCAAATATTTTCATTTCTCAAGGCCTGTGAAAATGCGGACAATGTTTGCAAATAATCATCACCGCTATTTTCCGGCGAAATCATAAATGCCAACAAATCTACCGGCTTTGAATCCAAAGAACCATATTCCATCGGCTTACGCAAACGCACAAACGCTGTCACGATTTTATCCAAGCCCTGAATACGAGCGTGCGGGAAAGCAACCCCGTTGCCGTAACCTGTTGAGCCTAAATTTTCACGCTCCAACACTGCCTCAAAAATGAAACTTTTATCAAAACCATTTTTCTCAGCTATGAAAGAAGATATCCCTTCCAAGAGCTGCCTTTTATTATCGGCTTCATAATCTGCCAAAACCATATCTTCAGACAAAACATCAGATATTTGCATAAATTTACCTTTTTGTTGTTAACGTTATTCTGCCGGCTCAACCCAACCGATATTACCGTCTTTGCGGCGATATACCATACTGATACGATTGTTTGCGCTATTGCGGAACATTAAAGCACATTCGTCCGATAAATCCATATACATAACAGCTTCGCTGACCGTGCAAACCTTAATATTGGCATCTGTCTCGGCAATTGTTGACGGTGCAGATTCGTCAATACTCATTTCATCTTCGGTCACCGTAAGCGGGAACACGGCTTCATGCGCCATTTCTACAATACCGGTCTTTCCTTTATGGTCGTTTAATTTTGTTTTTTGACGGCGCAGACGTGTCGCAATATGCGCATTAGCATCTTCAAAAGCCGTATAAGGATCAGGAGCGGAGCCTGTGCCTTTCAATACAATATTCTTAGCAGGATGTACCGTGACTTCGGCTCTAAAATTTTCACCGTCTTTAGAAAAATAAACGTTACAACCGATCGGTGCGCTAAAATACTTGCTGACAGAAGTTTCAACACCTTCCTCAACACGTTTACGCAATCTATCACTGATATCTACTTGTTTTCCTGATAATGTAATATTCATAATTTACCTCTTTAGTTAATATAATCCGGCACCATGCCGATTTGCTGTTTATAGTATAATACTTTTAAGCAAAAGTAAATATTTTAATGTTTTTATAATGAGAAATTATCGCCCAGATAAACTTTTCTTACGTCTTCATTGGCCACAATTTCTTCCGGTGTTCCTTCCATTAAAACCGTTCCGGAATGTAATATATATGCCCTGTCAATAATATCCAACGTCTCCCGAACATTATGGTCGGTAATCAAAACACCCAATCCGCGGTTTTTAAGCTGAGAAACAAGCATTCTGATTTCGTTCACGGCAATCGGATCAATACCGGCTAACGGCTCATCAAGCAAAATAAAACTCGGGCGACACGCCAAGGCGCGGGCAATTTCCAAACGGCGACGCTCGCCACCCGATAAAGCCAAAGCAGGAGACTTACGCAAATGGGCGATAGAAAACTCATTTAACAGTTCTTCCAACAGATTCTCTCGGCGACTTTCATTTTCTTCCACAATTTGCAAAATACCTTTGATATTATCTTCAACGCTCAGCGAACGAAATATGGAAGATTCTTGCGGCAAATAGCCAATTCCCATTCTGGCACGTTTATACATCGGCAAGTCGGTAATATCTTGTCCGTTCACATATACGTCACCATAATCCGGTGTAACAAGACCGGTCACACAATAAAAGCATGTTGTTTTTCCGGCGCCATTCGGCCCTAACAAACCAACGGCCTCGCCTTTTTTTACATGCAACGACACATTTTTTAACACTGTTCGTTTTTTATAATTCTTGCCGATATTAAAAATCTCAAGAGTTTCCGTGTCATTTTGTTTCATTGCCTTCATTTTTTTGTTTCCCCTTTTTATAAAATATACCACTGATACGGCCGCCGGTTTTTTCATCACCTTTGATACGGCTGACAGAAGTATTTAGGTTAGTTTCGGCATGCGCACCGTCAATAAAATTACCATTTTGTTCTATATGAACATCATCAAACAACTCCACAATATTTTTTTGCGGATCATATACACCGCGCTTACCTTTTGCCGAGCCTTTCTGCGTTGTAACAACCACATCACCGAACGCTTCTACTCTTTGCAACTCTTTCTTTGCGCCGACACTCATATATGCAATAATATGATTGGCTGACAAAAGATTATCTCCTTGCTTAATAGAAACTTGAGGCGAAGTAAAATCACATTCGGCATTTGAACTGAACAATTTTATTTTGCCGTTTTGCACATCATAATATCCGTAAGCGCCGTGTGCTGTTTCGTTCATCGTGTCAATCATCACATGACCGCACGCTGTTACCTGTTTTAATTCTTTATGCGCTGTATCACTAAAATATGATGTTACTTTATCAGCCCGAATCACTTTGCTATCTTGCTTCAAAACGGCATTACCTTCCGAAACAACTTTATTTTCTTTTTGATAAAATCGTGTTTCTTTTTGTGATGTCAAAATTCCTCTTTGGGTTGTAATCACATTATCACCGACAAGAGTCAACAAATCATTTTTTTTATCATAGGTGAACTCCGGAGCTGTCAAAGTTCCCCAACTACCGACTGCTTTGATTGGCTTTTTGCCGTAACCGAATTCCGAATTAAAATCATACACCGCCTCCACCGTATCCACTGTGGTATCATCATCAATAACGGCATGAACTTTCTCGTATAATTCCAAAATATTGTCGTTTTGCGTAAAATAGCCGTATTCGGAAACAATCTTGATTGTTCCGTCATTGGTAGGAATCTCACCCTTCGGCTTAATAAATTTAACCTTCTGCGACCCCGGTTCAACTTCATCAACACTGTCCGCCACAACTTTATTTACTCTGTTTTGATTATCAACAGAACTGAATACCGTTTCTTCCATATGCAGCTTTTCCAACTCGCTTTTACGAGGTAATGTAATATTATCCCGCAAATCCGCACTTTTTTTAATATTCGGCATAATCACCATCAAACCGAACAACAAGGCGGCGATGCACGGAAAGCCTAGTTTCACAAAACGTGCCCAACGAGAAATATGCGGTTTATTATCTTCAATTTGCCACTTTAATTGTTTTTCCCCGTCAAAAAAGGCATCTATTTTGCGCGAATCAAACATAAATTAACTTACTCCCGCCTTCAAACAATCGTGAATATGAATAATACCAATCGGCTTTTTATCTTCAACCAC
>JAKSUO010000139.1 GCA_024408895.1 Alphaproteobacteria bacterium
ACGGCTTGTTTGGAAAGATCGTCATAGAAGATTACCGCGTGCATGCCGTTATCGCGGAAATATTCTCCCATCGCCGTACCGGCATAAGGAGCCAAAAATTGTAACGGCGCGGCTTCAGAGGCGGTTGCCGCAACAACGATTGTGTAATCCATCGCGCCGTGTTCACGCAATGTTTTTACAACCTGCGCAACAGATGAACGTTTCTGTCCTATGGCCACATAAATACAAAATAACTTGTCTTTATCTGTTTTTGCTTCGTCATTTGTACGCTTCTGATTAAGAATGGTGTCTATAATGATAGACGTTTTTCCAGTTTGTCTGTCGCCGATAATCAGTTCGCGTTGTCCTCTGCCGATAGGAATAAGCGAATCTATAACTTTTAATCCTGTTTGTACCGGTTCGTGTACGCTTTTACGAGAAATAATCCCCGGGGCCTTAATTTCAGCGTTGCTGAATTTTTCGGCTTTAATTTCACCGAGTCCGTCTATCGGAGTGCCTAAGGCATCAACCACGCGGCCGAGCAAATTTTTCCCGACCGGCACACTGACAATTTTCCCCGTTCTTTTAACTAAATCGCCTTCTTTAATACCTTCGTCATCACCAAACAACACAACACTGACGGTGTCTTCTTCCAAGTTTAGCGCCATACCGATAACACCATTAGGAAATTCCACCATTTCATTAAGTTGGACTTTATCTAAGCCGTAAATGCGCACAATTCCGTCACCAACGGATAATACGCGTCCGACTTCAGACATATCTGCCGATAAATCAAACTCGGCGATTTTTTTCCTTAAAATTGCGGAAATTTCATCAGTTTGCACAGACATTTATTTTGTCCCTTTCATATATTTTTCCAAAGCATTTAATTTGTTTCTGACGGAGGCATCTATAAATTGCGATTTGTATTTAACAATCAGGCCACCTATGATACTTTCATCTTTGAGGTAGTTTATGACAACTTTTTTACCGAAAATAGCGGATAATTTTTTTTCTAACAAATTATCTTGTGTCGCGTTCAAATCAACGGCAGTTGTGACATCAACTTCGGCAATTCCGTTGTTATTGTTGTATAGCGCAACAAATTGATGCATAATTTCTTCCAGCAACGGCCATTTGCGGTTTTGTGCGATAATATTGAGACAATTAAGCACTGCTTTATGAAGTTGAAGTTTTTTACTTATAATATCGGTAATTGTTGTTGCTTGAGCTGTATCATATAACGGATTGTTGATTTTTTGTAAAATATCCGCATTTTCTTGCGCAAATGTTTTTAGGTCGGCGGCATTTTTATAACACGTTTCAAGACAATCGTGCTTTAATGCACTTTCGTACAGAGATTGTGCATAAATAATAGCTGTCTTTATTTTAGAATTTTTCCTCACAATGATATTCCGTTATCTGATTTTGTTCCAACCTTTTAATTTAGGTTGTTGAACTTGAGAATTATTTTGTTGCGGTGCTTCCTTCTGCCATTTTTTGACGGGAGCTTCTGTCGGGGACAATTTGCGCACAATTTCTTTTTGGGACTGAGTTGTAATTTGTCCGTTGGCAACCATCTGATTTAATAAGGCCGGAGATAAATATTTTTCCTCTAATTTACCATAGGCTTCAGTAATTTTTTCCATAATTTTGGCACCCGGAGCCGCGTTAATTGTTACAATATCGCGTCCGTGAAAGAATGTTATGGAATGACAAGGTGCTGATAATAAAATATCTGTATGGTCAGGTCCGTAAATATAGCGCAGCATAATCTTCGGTACAATCTGGCAATTATCAATGTTTGTTGAAAAAGCCGTTCCGTTTTGTAATAACGACTCTTTTATCAATTCTTTGCCGTTTTCAGACAACTCACCGCACGAACCTTTGACAGCTAAACCGTCAATCATATAGCCCATATAATCTGCCGGCGCATAATCAACCGTATAGCAAAAAACTTTTTCGGCTTTATTTATGTTTGTGGCAACGGCTTCGGGAATTCGTGTGCTTAAAAAAGAAGAAATTGTCGCATTATTTGTGTTTTCCGCAGGTTGATCGGCAATTTGCTGCACTAATAGGGAATCTTCTTCGTCTCCGAACAAATTTTCAGCCGCATACGCTTGATGTTGTAAGCTGCAAACAAAAGTAAACAGTGTTATCAGATATAATTTTTTCATCTTCATTTCCTCTCTTATAAGATAACTTACCAAAATAATAGTAAAATTCCAGTAAATTTAAACACAAAATGTGATTTTTTAAGATTTATTTTAGATATTTATCGTAAACTTACGCAATATTAAGGAGATAAATATGTTGACGATATGGAATATAGGACTGCCCGTGCTGTTTCGCGCCGGGCTTGCGTTTGTGATTGCATTGTTGCTTAGCTTGATATGCGGGTATCCGTTGATTAATTTTTTGCGCGCACATCAAAAACTCGGCCAACCGATTCGTGAAGATGGGCCGCAAAGCCATTTAAAAACCAAAAAAGGTACGCCGACAATGGGCGGATTGCTGATTTTGGGGACTTCAATTATATCTATCATTATATGTGCCAATATTCGTTACCATTTTGTTTGGGTCAGCTTGTTGATACTGGTTATGTACGGAGCAACAGGGTTTGTAGATGATTATTGGAAAGTTAAACGGCAGAATTCAAATGCTATGACGGCCCAAACAAAACTGTTTTTGCAATTTTTAACGGCATTGATTGCGGCAAGCATTATCACGGCGGCAACGCCACGAGGCATTAATACCATACTGACAATGCCTTATTTTCATCAGTTTTTCTTGAATTTGTCTTGGCTTTATGTGCCATTTGCCGTTGTTGTGATTTCCGGGACTTCTAATGCGGTAAATTTGAGTGACGGCTTGGATGGTTTGGCTAGCGGGTTGCTGATTATAGCCTTTACATTTTTTACTGCCGTTGCTTATTATTGCGGTTTGCATAATGCCGTGTCATATCACATGCTGTTTATTCCGCGCTGCGGTGAAATAGCGGTGGTATGCGCTGCGTTGATCGGCTCTTGTTTGGGCTTTTTATATTTTAACAAACCAAAAGCTAAAGTCTTTATGGGCGATACAGGTTCATTAGCGCTAGGCGCAATATTGGGCGCGATTTGTGTTATGACTAAACATGAAATTATGTTGGCATTTGTCGGCGGAGTGTTCGTTGCAGAAACGCTTTCGGTGATGATTCAGGTTTTATATTTCAAAAAAACGGGAAAACGCTTTTTCCGTA
>JAKSUO010000014.1 GCA_024408895.1 Alphaproteobacteria bacterium
TGTGGATGTTTATGGTTGGACGGGAGCTTCTTGTCAGCTGCCGGTTGGGGAAATATATATGGACTTTGCTTTAAGTGGTGATCACCCTTTGTTTGGCGATTACTATATCACATTTACAGATGGTAATAAAGAAAGAAATTGCGTAGATTTTCTTTCGTATCACTGGGAAAAAATTACCCCTAAAGACTGGTGGAATCCTAATGTTAGTGATTTGTATGGTGGACTTATTAGTGTTGGTGGATCAACAATATATGCCGGCAAGCAAGAGTATGCAGAAGAACTATACCACTGCCCAACTGAACTAACAATGGATAATATAGCAAAAGCTTGTCACGATGTTTGTAAAGATGATTACTGTACGGTTTATATGGTTTTCCGTGATGAGTACTAATAAAATTTTATTTTTTGAAAATAATCCAATAATATCCGCAGTAAGTGCCGTTGAACAATACGCAAAAAAATATCACGAGTAAGAAAAAAAGATGCCATATTAAAGGCATCTTTTCTAAAATGGGGCGGATGATCGGATTTGAACTGACGACATCTGGTACCACAAACCAGCGCTCTAACCAACTGAGCTACATCCGCCACGGCAGATACTAAATAACGTGAAAAAAATATAAAGTCAATATGAAAATTTAATTCTTGATAAGAATTTATTTTAAGTTTGCGTTTTAGCACTGCCTGCTATTTTTCTTAAAATAAGAATTTTCATTTTTTAATCACAGATATAATATTTTTCATATTTAAAATCTTGACAGGTTGTAAAAATTGTGATTTGATTGATTTGTTAATATAGGTGTGTGTTATTCGCGTGAAATTATAACAGAAGTGAATGTGTATTCAAAAGGCGAAACAATCACACCTATATTATCAAAAAAAGAATTAACTTATTTAAGGAGTAAAGAAATATTAAAATTTAAAATCAGGAAGGATAAAACAGTATGTATGAAAAATACAAATCGCCGTTTGGGTACCAAGTTGGTGACAACGGCATAGACAGCTATGGGGTAGACCATAGAGGTTTCAGTTTGCGAGATGAGATAGAGTATCAAACGGCACGTGACAATCGCGAAAGCCAAATGATGCAAATGTATAATCAACAAGGGATAACGGATAATTACCCTCAGTACACGACTAACTTTTGGGGCGATTCCGGTAACAATTACGGGTTTGGCAGTTCGAATATAAGTCAGAATATTCAAAAAATGACTGATGCGTTTAACAACGGTAATTTTGCCGGTAGTTTTACAGATTATTATGCAAATGGCACTAATGGTTTCAGCAGCAACGGGAGCAGCTTTGCCGGTAACGGGAACAGCTTCGGCAGTGGTAGTAGTTTCGGTAGTAATAATACCAATAGCAATAGGTATTCATGGAGCAGTGGCTACAGTACAACACCAACGACACAAACGCGCACGCCGACACCGTGGAGTTTGACGACCGCACCGACCTACACAACTCAAACACCATGGCAGAACAATCAAACCTTAACCCCGTGGAACGGTGGTTACGACTTGAGCCGTTATCCGCAAAGTAATGCAAACGCGACTAAACCGATTGATTATTCGCTTTATGGCGATGGTTTCTCAAAAGAATTTATTGACAAGATGGAAAATGATGCGGAATTTCAAAAAATATTGAATGAGTACATCATTCCAAATGAGGGCGGGTATAATAATGATCCTGATGATCCAGGCGGTGAGACAAATATGGGAATATCCCAAACAACACATCAAAGCGAAGACATTCTAAATATGACCAGAGAACGCGCTAATGCTATATATTACAGGGATTATTATAATTGGAACGGGTTGAATAAATTGCCGTATCCGATTAGAGGATTTGTGGTTGATTATGGTCTTCCAACAAGGCCTCAATTGGCGGTAGAAACAGTACATAAGGTACTGGATTTACCACCTCAAAGTAATATTATAGGACCGGAAACTTTAGGAAAGTTCGAAAATTATACCGAAGAGGATTATAATAATTTTTTGGAAAGATACAGGGCAGAAATGAAAAATCACTTCAGAGAGGCAGCACAAAGAAATCCTCAAAAACGAAAATTCTTAAATGGTTGGCTTAATCGTGCCAATAAGGCTCATTTAGCAAGGTAGTGTTTGGGTAAGAGAGGTTGATGAAATTCAACCTATCTATTTATATTCTTTGAGTATGGGGGAATATGTAAACATTTTCTCTTTACTGAAATCTATTAAATCTTGAATATATTTTTTCAATGAATCTGCTAAATCGGAGGCACGGTCAATGTCGCACATATGCCCACTCGGCCAAGCATATTTGTTGCGGCAATTTTTTAATCCATAAGCATCTGATAGGGCTTTTTTAAGCTGCTTATATTCTTTTACATTATGCTCCGGATAAACAAATAAATTTGTTACGATTTTTTCCGCAACCTTATCGTAACATCCTAAAACATCCGGCAACACATCCGGACAATTCTTAAATTCCTTTTCATATTCCAACAACAAAGTATAATCATCTATGAGCTCTTTGATTTTTTCTTTACTGCTCCAATCACTGTTGTTGTAAACAGCGTCTATATCAATTCCATGATATAATTCCGCTCGCGCATTTGTAACTAAAGCTAAAAACACCCCGAAAATGATGATAAATTTTTTCATCTTTTATACTCCCGATAGTTGTAATTATAGTAAAATAAGTATTACAAAAGTCAATCGGAAAATTAACTTTCCATACCACCAACTTTTGGGGCGATGCCGGTAATAACTACGGTTTCGGCAGTTCCAATATAAGTTCGGCCATCAGTGCCCATCCGGCAATGAACACCACACCCGTGCCGAAGTAAAAATAATTTTAAAAACTTAATTTTTTAACTTTTTGTTTTCTTTTATGCGATAAAATAAGCCTAATGTGTTTCCAAAGAGGGTAAAATGGTTAAAAAAATACTTGCATTTTTGATGTTTTGTTTAGTGATGGTCGGGGCAAAAAATGTTGCTGCCTCCACATCTTCTATTATGGTAAATGCCGAAGACGGCAGCGTTATGTATGAAATGAATGCAGACGAAATGCGCTATCCGGCATCATTGACTAAATTGATGACGTTGTATATTACCTTTAACGCATTGGAAAATAAACATCTTAAGTTGACGGATCAATTAAAAGTTTCAAATGTTGCGGCGAGTCGTTCGCCGTCAAAATTGGGGGTTAGAGCCGGCACAACCATTACTGTTAAGGATGCCATTATGGCGGTTATTGTTAAATCTGCCAATGATTGCGCAACTGTTTTGGCCGAACACTTTGCCAAAACCGAAGCCGAGTTTGCCGTGTTAATGACCCAAACTGCTAAAAAACTCGGTATGAAGCGCACAACATTCAAAAATGCCTCCGGTTTACCGAATTCACAACAAAAAACAACGGCGCGTGATATGGCAACGTTGGCAATGGCGGTTTATCATCATTTTCCGCAGTATTACAGCTGGTTTTCCGCCCAGAGTTTTAAATATAAAGGGCAGACAATATACGGACATAATCATTTGTTGAAAACATTTGCCGGAGCCGACGGTATGAAAACCGGTTATACTGCTGCTTCAGGTTACAATATCATCACATCGGCAAAACGCTATAATAAACGTGTGATTGCCGTTACTATGGGGCATAAATATTTTAATGAACGCGATAAAAAAGTTGCCGTGATGATGGATAAGGGTTTGATTGAACTTAAAAAAGGCAACAAAGTTGACGTGGCTTTGTTAAAACAGCAAATAAATGGCGGCAATAATGTTCGTGTGGCACAAAATACGCAGAACAAAAAACAAATGGCAAAAGCCCCAATTCCGGCCAGAAAGCAATATGCCGCGGCAACAAGCCGAACAAAATTGCAAAATGCAGTGGCTGCTTCGGTTAAAAGCGGAAATTATGCCGTTCAGGTTGGCTCGTTCTCCGATTATAAACGTGCGAAAAATTATGCGCTTAGTGTTAAAAATAATCTGGCAAAAAAATTTGCCGTACACAACATCAAGGTAGAGAAAATCAATGTCGCTAAAGGAATAATGTATCGTTCAAAAGTTGTTGGTTTGGCTAAGAATGATGCCAATAAGATTTGTCAGGCAATGAAGCGTCAAAAACAGGCATGTCTTGTTGTGGCTGACAATTCTCCGGTTAAATTAGCGCAGAGATAAAATGTCACAAACTCCAATCATAGTTATCAGCAGTCCCAAAGCCGGTAGCGGTAAAACAACGCTGGCTTTGAATTTGTCGGCGGCTTTGTGGACGGATGGCTATAAAGTTTTTTTGCTTGCACCTGATAATGATGTGGCGCAGTTTTTGCAAAAACGCCGTGAATTTTGCAACAAACACAATATAGAACTGCCAATGCCTCAGCTTGTGTCGCAACTATCGGAATTGCCGCAAGAATCTGTGGAAAGAACTGTTGTAATTGCCGATATTCCGACCGAAAAAAACAATATATATACCAAAATTTTCAGCCAAGCGCACACGTTGATTACTGTTGCGGATAATCCTGCGGATGTTAGTTGGAATTTGAATGACGATTACATAAATTTAATTTGGGACGTCAAAAAGAATATAGCTGCTCGCGGCATAAAATATCTGAATTGGATTGTTGTGGCCGATTTAAAAAATGAAAATGCTGCGGATTGGTCAAAAGATATGGGCGATTCAGCAAAAAAATACGGTTTTCGTATTGCTCCGCCATTGAAATATCGGCAAGCTTATCAGCGTTTGCAAGACGGCTATTGCGCCGCCGATATGGTTGCAAACAGCAAAGTATTCGCAATGACTTTTGCCGATGTTTATGCGCGTCGTGAAATTTTGAAACTCACGGATGATTTGTGGCAACAAAATAAAATGTGATAAGCACATAAAAATACTTTACCTACTTAATAAATTAATGCTACATATATATAAAAAGCAATTATTAAAAAGAAAGGAAATATCTATGCTGAAAACAGTCAGAACTACTCCTTATACAGACCAAAAAATGGGTACAGCCGGTTTGCGTAAAAAATCAACAATTGCCACTCAGGAAAACTATCTGGAAAACTTTGTGCAGAGTATTTTTAACGCCGTTGGAGGTGTTAAAGGACAAACTTTTATCTTGGGGGGAGACGGTCGCTATTTCAATAAAACGGCTATTCAAAAAATTATGAAAATGTCCGCGGCCAACGGTATGAAAAAAATGATTGTCGGCCAATACGGATTAATGTCAACGCCAACTTCGTCTCGCGTTCTCTTGAAAAATAAAGCCGACGGCGGATTTGTGTTGACGGCTTCGCATAATCCGGGTGGTATCAACGGCGATTTCGGTATCAAATATGCCGTGGCATCAGGCGGCCAATGCCCGACATCAGTCAGTGACAAAATTTATGAGAATAGTAAAAATATTCAAGAATATAAAATTTTGGAAGCACCGGATGTTGATTTGTCGTGTTTAGGCACGCAAAAACTCGGCGATATGGAAATAGAAGTGATTGATCCGATTACCGAATATGTTCAGATGATGGAAAAAATTTTTGATTTTGCGGCAATTCGCCGGCTTTTTGCGAGCGGTTTTACCTTTATTTTTGACGCTATGAATGCCGTCACCGGACCATACGCTCGGCGGATATTTGTGGATATTCTCGGCGCAGCCCCTGATTCGGTTGTTAATGATGTGCCGATGGAAGATTTCGGCGGTTTGCATCCTGATCCGAATTTGATTTACGCCAAGCCATTAGTGGAAAAAATGTATAGTGATAATGCGCCGGATATGGGGGGTGCTAATGACGGAGACGGTGATCGTAATATGATTCTCGGTAAAAAGTTCTTTGTCACACCGAGTGATAGTCTGGCAATTTTAACGGATAATTATAAATACATTCCGGCATATAAAAACGGTATTTACGGCGTGGCTAAGTCGGCGGCAACTTCAACTGCCGTTTCGCGAGTGGCTAAAGCTTTGAATATCGGTTATTACGAAGTTCCAACCGGTTGGAAGTATTTTTGCAACTTAATGGACAGCAATAGAATTACTTTTTGCGGCGAAGAAAGTTTCGGCACAGGTTCATGCCACATCAGAGAAAAAGACGGTATTTGGGCAATACTGTCTTGGTTGAATGTTATTGCCGCTACCGGAAAATCCGTTGAGCAAATTACTCGTGAACATTGGCAAAAATACGGCCGCAGTTACTATATGCGCAACGATTATGACGGGATAGACGTTAATGTTGCCAATAAATTAATGGATGACTTAGAACAAAGAATGCCTTCGTTGGTTGGCAAAAAGTTCGGCAACTTCACGGTTAAAGAAGCAAATCCGTTTATTTATAACGATCCGGTTGACGGCAGTTCCACCAAAAACGGATTAATCGTCTATTTTACCGATAATTCGCGTATTGTCTATCGTTTGTCGGGAACAGGCACAAACGGGGCAACGTTGCGTGTTTATCTTGAGCGTTATGAAACAAAACAACTAGATGAAGATGTGGAAAAAATGCTTGAGGAATTGGCTGATGTTTCTCGCCAAATCGGCGAAATTACCGAAAGAACCGGTAAAGTTAAGGCCGATTTGTTAACTTAAAGGATAAATTATGCTTAAAGACATAAATAATCGCCGTCCGGACAGACAATTGGAAAGGAATTTGATTTTCCTTGCCTATGCGATTATGTTTATGTCTTTGAGCTTGTTTGCCTTGTTTATTTATCCGCAATATTCTTTGTATATAGTAATTTCCACTGTTGTGTGGAATATAATATGTATTTTCGGCACTATTCGCATTTTAAAGGTCAGCGAAAGTGCTATCGGATTTGGCACGTTGGCGGCGGAAATTTTGGAAGATAAAAGCAAATATTATCGGGTTGATAATGCCAAAGGAGAAGCCATTCTTTTAAACAAGCCGGCACGCGAATATTTTAAGGATATGCCGGTATTGACCTTTTTGGAAAAAAATATCATTGATTCGGCTGCCAATAAATTGGATTTGCAAAAATTACATTCTGCGGTCAGTAAGTTGCAACAAACAACCGTTACATTGTCGGTTAATCCGGACCAAAACAGTATATTTGTGGCCGAGGAGTGGCTGAAAGTTACCATTAAACCGATATCGCTGGCTAAAACGGAAATTTTTGAAGATAAGTTTTCACTCAGCAAAATTAATCAGGATATTTATATTTTTTGGAGCGTTGAAAATATTACTGCCTACAAAAATATGGATCAGGTGTTCAAAGATGAAATGTCTTCATTGCACAATTTTTTGGATTTTCTGCCGGTCGGCTTGTACACCTGCGATAATACCGGAAAAATAGAATATATAAATAATTTGCTGGCGGAGAAACTGAATACCGATAAAAATGATGCCATCGGTAAAATCATAGATGATTTTGTGGCGTTTAAAGCCGAGTTGTTGCACGGTTCAACCGGCAGTTATCGTGGAAATATGATGTTT
Source organism: Alphaproteobacteria bacterium (assembly GCA_024408895.1). Lineage (GTDB taxonomy): Bacteria > Pseudomonadota > Alphaproteobacteria > RF32 > CAG-239 > RUG410. Next base: position 7,425 of record JAKSUO010000014.1, read on the forward strand.
AAAACGGCACAAGGAAACGTCCAAGCCTTCGTAATGCAACAAAATGTGCGTGAAAATAACGAACTCAAAACCCGTGGTGTCGTGCTGTGGAATTTGCCGAACGATAAGGAAATAGAAGAACATTTACATTTTCTGTCGGATAAATTTGAAGCGCTGTTTGAAAGCGCGCCGGTGGGCATTATTTTTGCCGATATGCAACAAAAAATTATTGAGGTAAACGGTTATATCTGTCAAATATTCGGGCAAAGTGCAGACTATCTTAAAGATAAAAAAATCAATCAGATTTTTACCGAAGACGCAAATAATAAAATTAAGGAATTTGTTACCGGTATTCAAAACGGCGAAGAAGAAATGAATTTTGAAACGCGTTTAAAAAATGCATCGGAAGAAACAAATCTGAAAATATCCGCTGTTCCGATGCAATTGCGGTATTCCAGCACCACGGCGGAAATTGCCGGTATGATTTTGTATGTTGAAGATACAACTAATAAACGTAATCTTGAAATGCAGGTGGCGCAAGCGCAAAAAATGCAGGCGTTTGGACAACTCGCCGGCGGTGTGGCTCATGATTTTAACAATTTATTGACAGCGATTATCGGGTATTGTGATTTATTGTTGCAGCGCCACGGAATTGGTGATCCGTCTTTTTCGGATTTGTTGCAGTTGAAATATAATGTCAACAGAGCGGCCGGTGTAGCGCGTCAGTTGCTTGCCATTTCCAGAAAACAACCGCTTAATCCGAAAATTATAGATGTTAATGAGGCTTGTGCCGACAATGAGCATTTGATTGCGCGCTTGGTTGGTGAACAAATAAAGTTTAACAAGAATTATGCGGCAAATATGGGATATATTCGTGTTGATCCGGTTCAGTTTTCACAAGTTTTGATTAATTTGGCGATTAATGCAAAAGATGCCATGAACGGTAAAGGGAAACTTACCATTACAACGCATGATGAGCGCCTTAACGAACCGTATCAGTTTGGAGACAGCATTATTCAGCCGGGAGATTTTGTTGTTGTTGGTGTAAATGATACGGGTTGCGGTATTCCTCCGGAAAATATCAATCGTATTTTTGAGCCTTTTTTCTCTACCAAAAAGAATGTTACCGGTTCCGGAACAGGTTTGGGATTAGCTATGGTTTACAGCATAATTCACCAAACAGAAGGTTTTATGAAGGTGCAAAGTGAAGTCAACAAGGGGACAACATTTGAAATTTATCTGCCGGCGTATGATACTCAGGTAACGGCTAACGAAGAAAATACCATACCGCAGGATGAAGTGATATTGGATAAGTCCGGTAAAGCTGCAATGACAACGATGGCGCAGGCATCGGCAGTTAATTTTGATGATAAATTGATACTCGGCTTAAATATTACGGAATTTGACAGTCAGCGCACGGTGGCGCGTAATTCTGGTGAAATTAAAATTTTGTTTGTTGAAGATGAAGATGCTGTTCGTATTGTCGGGGCGCGTGGTTTACGGCAAAAAGGGTATGATGTTACCGATTGCATATCGGCGGAAAATGCTTTGGAACATATTGAAAACGGGGAAACTTTCAATATGATGATTACCGATATGATGATGCCGGGTATGAGCGGTGCCGAGTTGGCTAATATCGTGAGACAGAAAGATCCTGAAATCATTATCATATTGGCTTCGGGCTATTCGGAGGAAATTGCTCGTATAGAATTGGCCGGTTCGCAAGACTTTTATTTCTTGAGCAAGCCATACAGTCTGGATGATTTGAATAAAAAAGTAAAAGAAGTGTTGGCGCAGCATGACGGAAAGTAAAAAATTATCACAGTTGCCTTTGGAATTTGCAACGCAAAACCTTATGCGTTGTGAAGATTTTATGGTGTCAGAGTGTAACGGGGAAGCGTATCAAATGATTGTTTCGTGGCCTAATTGGCTGACTTCCGGCATGGTTATATATGGACCGAAGGGATGTGGAAAAACACATTTGGCACATATTTTTGCCGATATGGTTATGGCAAATAGTGAAAAGCCTGTGCATGTCGGTTTGGTGCCGTCCGAAAGCGTTAATATGAAAAACATTAAGCGTCTGGCTGAAGAAAACGTGAGTATTGTGATTGAAAATCTTTCGCCTAAAGCCGATGAAGAGGCACTTTTTCATTTATGCAATATATACAATACATCGGGACGTTATATATTATGGACATCAGAAATGCCTCCAAGCCGTATGAATTTTAAGCTGAAAGATTTACAGTCACGCTTAAATATGCTGTCTTGCATTGAAATCAAGGAACCTGATGATATAATGCTACGAACACTCATTGCTAAGCTGTTTAATGACAGGCAACTGTTTATCGGTGAAGACATTTTGAGCTACATTATGAATAACGCACAGCGTTCTTTTTCGTATGTTCGGGCATTGGTTGAGGAAGCAGACTATATTTCATTGGTGCGTAAAACGCCGGTGAATTACGGTGTTATTAAAGAGGCGATGGAAAGATTGTCCGACAATAATTGTTGCGAACCTGACTTATTCGCCAATGAAATATAATGATTGCCTTTTGTTTGACAGTTATTATATTTTGTTATACAAAACAAAAAAAAGGAGATAAATATGAAAGAATTAGTTACAAAAAATAAATGGCTCGGCTTTATTGCGATTATTGTGTATGCCGCAATAATTGCCGGATATATGGCGCACACGATTGTGCCGTTTGTGAAGCAAAATATGCCGGTAGTATCCGAAGAAATTAAGTCGTTTTTGCCGGTTACGTTTGAAAATGGTAAAATTGTGGCACCGCAAAATGTGGTTATAAGCAAATCTTATGATGTTGGCGGAGACAAAATTCAAGTTGTTATGAACACCGGCATAGATGAGTTTGAAACATCCGATTTGAAGGATTCGGGGTTGTATATCAGCCGTAAATATTTTTACGCAGTCAGCGAACGCAAAACAGAAATACAAAGCTTTGAAAAATTACAAATGCCGGATAAGGTTGTGGATAGCGAAATTGTTGACCTTGCCGCAACGGAAATTGAAAAAAATGTCAGCAAATATATATTTGCGGGAACATTCTTGGCGTTTTTGATTTTCTCAGCGTTTGCGGTTTTGTTATACACGCTGTTTATGCACTGGATTATTCGTATTTGGTTTAAGATAGATTTTGCTCAAACGCTTTTTGTGAACAGTGTGGCATACGTTGTACTTTCGCTGTTAAGTTTATTAACACCGTTTAATATCGGTATTATCGTTATGTTTGTTGCATTGATTGCGGCAAATGTGGGGGTAAATTCTGCGATTAAGGAAGAAAATGCCTGAATTTAAATGCGATATGAGCAAAAACATAAAAAACCGGCATTATGCCGGTTTTTTATATCTGAACACCGTCAATTTTGATGATGGATTTTGAAAATTTTTTGAACACAAAATAAATACTCAAACCGATTAACAGAATGAAAAATCGGTGAGATAAGTTTATTTTTTTGTAAAATATGCAGCCAGACAATGATTATCCTCCTTATCATGGCAATTGTAGTTGGGATTATTTATTAAAAAAACAAAAGAATCAATAATTTTTTGCAAAAAAATATTGCAAAAATTGACAAAATATTTTATAATGCAGTCAATATGATGTTTTTTTGGGGGAGGCGGGCTATGAGTGAAGAACAACCAGATATCTTTGAGCAAGAAAAAGAAAGACTTCAAGAAGAAATAGAAAAAAGAAAAAAAACTGCTGAAGAAGAAAATAAAAATTTAAAATTTCAAACCAAATATGAAGTTATTGGTGCATTTAATGATTTGATGAGCTATCAATCTGATGTTAATGATGAAGATATCAAGGAATTTATCCGCCACAAAAATGCCTATCTTGTTGCTAATCCTGAAGATTTAGATGAGATTTCTGGATACATACAAAGCAATCTGGAGTTCCAAATTAGTAATAATTCAAATAGCAATTTCACCAACAAATACACGACTGCACTTAATAATATGCTGAGCGCAAACAGTTTAGAGGACTTTGTTGCCCGATATAAAGAAAACGAAGAGAATCAAGAACTTTTCTCTTATGAATCAACTCCGATGACGGAAGATGTTATAACATCTGAACAGAGAACATTTGCCGAAGATATAAGAATACGTTCTCATGATAATTTTGATAATGAATCTGCAATGTATAGAATTGAGTTGGGTGTTCTGGCCGATATGGATTTAATTCCGTCCGACGAAGCACAAGATGCTATAAATACTTACACCAAGCTTTTACGCGAACATGATTTATTGTATGAACTATCAGAGAATGAAGCTAAATATTTCACGTCAAATGTTTCGGCGGAAGACTTAGCTGCTGGATATGAACTGGTTACCAAAGGACGTGAAAAGGTATCGGAAAAAAATTCTGAAAAATATAAAAATAGGATTGCTGACGAAGTTTTTAAAGCCGCCACAAATGCAGAACAAGAAGAAAATCCGTGGTACAACTTACTCACACCGGAGTTAACTGCCATTGAAATTGAAAAATTGGCTTCCGATTTATCTGATAAATCTTTATCAGACGATGAGCGTCAGGAACTTGAAACCAGGTATAATCGTGTGCTTCAACATGGTGACAATTTACTGTCTGATTTGACACAAAAACAAGGCTATTATTTTACTGATATTACGAATGTGGCGGATGAATATGATGGTTATATGCACTTGAGTGATGTTTGTGAGCGCGCTCATCAAGCGGATGAAACAGACAACAATGATGAACCGACTGTTTATGATACGGCTCGCCAATTAATGGACGAATATATTGAGCCGTATGATGAATTATATAATATTCCGAGCGGTAAAAATCCGAAGGATACGGCCATTAACTTAAATAGCAGATTTAATAATGCTTCGGCCATTATTGATAAATTGGAATTCAATGAAAAAACCTTAGGTCGAGAATATTTGCAAGCTTTGCAAAACTATGAATTTGTCACGGAATATGATTATAACGGAAACGCTGTCAAAATTGAAGAATGTATCACGGTCAATGAAGACGGCGAAATGGAGGTTGTTAAAGGCAGCTCTTTGGAAACAGTTTTGAAGTTTGCCGCTAATGAAACAATGATGCAAAATTTGGGCAATTCTGCGCAAAAAATGAATGAGGAACTTATCATTGAGGGTGTAAGAGATAATGCTTTCAATACACTGTTTGCTTATTCCAATTCGGAAGAAGTTGTCAAACAAGGATTAAGAGAAGATCCGTATAAGTTCACCGATCAAAAAGAAAACTATATAGGGGAATTTGAGCAGAAATTGATGAGAGGGGAAAAAGTGCAGATTTCACCGCTTGGTGTGAAGTTGGCTCTTGACCGTCAAGCCAATAATGTTGAAACCTTCAGCAATCGTTTAACGTCAAAATTGGGCGCAGAAAATACCGAATATCTTAAAGCCGGATTATTGGGACAAGTTAAAAAGATTGATGAGACCAGCAGATATAATGATGGCGCTAAAAAGGTTAAAAATGCCGCTGTGAAGAGAGGGTTAATTGGCGCAGGATTAAACTTTGGTGTTGCAACCGCAGCCAGTTATGTTGCCACAAAGTTATCGTTAGGTGCTTTCTTAGGGATGTCAAAGGCTGCTCCTGTTATGGGAGGAATGGCGGTTGAGCTTGGTATCGGCGGTGGAAATGCGCTGATTGGTGCTGTTTCAGGGGCGGCAGTTTCTACAATTTCATATTTAACTTTTAAGAAAGTCAATTCTTTATTAAAAGGCCAAAAATATGGTTGGAAAGACGTTAAGAAAGATTTGAAATCACCGCAATTTGTTTCGGCATTGACTGCAGGTGCTTTGGGCGGAGCTTCGGTCGGTTTTGCTTTGTCCGGATGTGCTAAATGCGCCATGGTTTGCGGTGTGGCTTCTATGGGAGCCGCGTCTATTGGCAGATTTTACACGCAATACCGTGATATGCGCTTGCATGGCCATGGACGTGTTGCCTCCACAGCTATGGGAATAGCCAATGCGGCATCAGTTTTTGCCGGAGTAGCGATAGGGCATTCTTTAGGTTCAACAGATAACCATATGGAAATTACGGCAGACGACAAACAAGCAAAAGATTTGTATCAAAATCTTGATCAAGCCAAGAAAGACGGTTGGAATTTGGAAACATCGGAGCATAGTCAAGATGGATTTACTTTGTTGAATACAACTGAAAGCGAACAGTGGACAGCTGAAGCAACCGAAAGAGCGCGTGCAACATTGGAGAGCTTTTATGGCAATAATACCGATGCTTTGAATAATGATTTAAATCAAGTCAGCCAACAACTGCACGCATTGGGCCGAGATGATATTCCGCCGGAAATATTTTTGCGAAATTCTTGTGATGCTGGTATGAATACCGGTATTGACACAATTAATCACGTTGACGGCGGCGGTGTTGTCCATACGCATGGTAATAATTTGGTAATGACGGATTTGTGGTCACAACAACATGATGTTGATCCGAATTTGGTTCACGCTTTGGGTGGCATTAAGTCATCGGATGGCACAATCACCATCACGCAAGATGCGTTAAATGGCTTTGAGGCAGTCAAAGAACACGTTTCCGTGATTAATGAAATCGGTTCAACAATGAATGCCGATGGAACACGTTTATCCGGTCATTTGGATGGGTTTTTAAATCGTAATGCCATGGTTGATAACACCAATACAACGGTTCATGCGCCTGAAGGTCAGGGAACTGAGTTTAATACTTATGCCAATGGTGATAACGGTATTCGGCATCATATAGACAATTTGTTCGGCCGCTTTACCAAAAGTATTGAAGCTGTAAGCGGTTTCGGCGCTATGATTGTTGATATACCTCATAAGGTTAAGCAATTTCTGCGTCCGGGTGCTAAGGCAGACCAAATCAGTGAATTGCAAAACGAACAAGCGCAACCTGATGCTAAGCCTAATAATAGAAAAAATAACTGGTCTCCTGAGATAGTAATTCCGGCAGAAGTATTCAATGACTCGCCGAATAATGAAGAAAATAGCGGAAGTCATATTATAATAGGTGGGACGGAAATGTCTCAAGAAGCATTAGGACGCAAAGACTTGCCGAATAATGAAGAAAATAGCGGAAGTCCTGTTATAGTAGGTTTGGTAGACGATATTCAAAAAACATCCGAAATCAAAGAGTTGCTTGCAGATGAATACAAAATTGTTTACGGTATTGCTCCATCAGATAAAAGTAGAACGGAATACACGGGGCTTGTTATGGAAGAATTTAAGGCCGATCTTGCTGCCGGAACAACTAAAGCAGGCGGTTTTGCCGAATATCTCAAAGAACGTAAAGAAAAGTATGATGATATGCTGGCCAAAATGATAAAACCGTCTGACAAACCAAAAGACATTCATCAAACTAAGAAAGGTAAGGAAGCAACAGCTGATGTGAGACAGGCAATGTTCCAAACAAACCTATCATCTAACAGTAAAGAATTGCCGCACAATAAAATGACGTTGCAAAAATTTACGCAGTTTGCAAGTCGTGAATTGAGTAAAGGTTCGGATAAAGGTGGTAATGGAATTAAGGACGGTTATGTAAGCCAACATAACAATCGCGAAATATAATAATTAATTTCAAATGAAAAAGCACTCTCGCGTTTGATGAGGGTGCTTTTTTAAAATCAAAATATGGCGAATTTATCTTGACAA
>JAKSUO010000140.1 GCA_024408895.1 Alphaproteobacteria bacterium
ATGATTAACAATGGATTGAACTTATTTGGAATAAGTGAATATTAGAAAATAATAGTATTAGGCCTGATAATTGTTTATTCAGTAGCACTCCATATGCGTAGGTTAAAGTGAACAACAAGTAAAGAATGAAAAATATTATCGTGTGATACGGCATTTTGGGCATTATTGATTAAGCATTGTTTGTCTAAATTTAAACTATTAAGGGTTTCATCTTCAGCCCAGATAAAAAAGGGAACGTGTTTCTGCTCTTTAGGCGCTATGCTGTATGGCGCCGAATGTAAATAAATGTTGTTTTCACCAAGCGATTCACCGTGGTCCGAGACATATATAACCAAAATATTGTAATCCTGTTTATATTTTTTGGCTTCTTTGATTATTTCAGCCAAAATATATGATGTGTAGTAAATGGTGTTGTCATAAGTGTTGATTAATTGCTCGCTAGTACATTCATTTAATTTTTCCGTGTTGCAAACCGGTGTGTATTGCGCCATATTTTCAGGATAGCGCTTATAATATTTCGGGCCGTGACTGCCAATTTGGTGCATAACGATAACCGTGTTTTGCGGTGTTGGGGATAAATTTTTGCTGATTTCCGGTATGAAAATATTATCCAGACATTCAGACGAATTGGTGCGCAAAGAACAAGGGTTGAGCGATTTGATGCGTGTGCATACACTCTTGCAATCACTGTTGTTTTCCAACCATAATACCGAATAGCCGGCACGTTGCATAATATCTAAAACATTTTCTGTATAGTTAAGACTGCCGTTGTTATAATCAGCGCGCGAATCCTTTGAAAAAATACAAGGGACGGATACAGCGGTAGAGGTGCCGCAAGATGTGGCATTGGGATAATTGATAATATTGTCTTTGAACGAATCTAAAGGGGCGTTTGTTTGACGTTTGTAACCATTGAATGAAAAGTTAGCGGCGCGTGCCGTTTCACCTATGGCAAAAATAATCAAATTTTTCTTGCCGTTGTTCCAGTATTCTTCCAAACGAGCATCAGTACCGATAGTTATAAATTCGTGGCTATCGCGATAATAATGTTTGGTATATGAAATTATAGCTCCGATGTAATTAACCGGAATCAGCGAGTATTTTACCGGCTTATTGGTGCGCACAAAAGGGGCAACATTTTTCAGGTTGGGAAAAACGATTGCAAAAAACATACTTACCAGGATACCGGCGTATCCTAAAGTTTTATACCACTTTAACGGCTTTATATCTAAAAAACTATGAATAATGTAACACGGTAAAACACCTAAAATCAGAATATATAAAAACCATGTTAAATTTAATAAATCTGCAGTTTCGGCAATGTTTGTTTCTAAGGCATTGCGCAACATTTCTTCATCTATGGATATATTATAGTTTTTTATGAAATAATAAAGTCCGGAATTGATGAGCAAAAAAATATAAGACAAAGGTTTTACTGTTATTTTATGAAACAAAATCAGACAGGAAAGAGTGCCGAGAAGCCATATAACGAAGAATGTTCCCGCCGTAAAAACGGGCGAACTTAAGTTGTATATTTTGGTAAAAAAAACGCTGTTAAAAGCAAACAAATTATACAGCATAAACAAAGTGCTATATAGTCCGATGTTTATGCTGTATTTTTTGTGATTAAGTTTTTTAACAGGCATTTAAGCAACCAGTTCCTTTATTTTAGCAATGGCGTCTTTGATTTTTGCAACATCCGTACCACCGGCTTGTGCCATATCCGGTCGGCCGCCGCCGCCCTGACCGCCGAGAACACCGGCTGCCGTGCGCACAAAATCAACGGCATTATATTTTGCGGTTAAGTCATTACTGATGCCGACAACAACCGAAGCCTTATTGTCTTTATCCGAACATAAAACAACAATGCCGGAACCAAGTTTTTGCATAATGTCATCTACAAAAGATTTTAATTCTTTCGGATTGGTATCCGGTACTAATTTACCGACAAATTTGATACCGTTGACTGTTTCTACCTCGTTTTTTGCCGAAGCTTGACCGCCGGCCAAACTCTTTTTCAAGTTAAATATTTCGTTTTCAAGCTTTTTGCGTTCTTCCATCAAGCTCTTAATGCGATTTTCCAAGTCGTTGACATTGGTTTTTAAGCTGTCGGCGACACGATGTAATTTGTCTTCCACTTCATGAACATATTGATCGGCACCGAATCCGGTAATACATTCCAAACGGCGAATGCCGGCCGCCAGTGAAGATTCTGATAAAATATGGAAGTAACCGATGTTGCCGGTGGATTTTACATGTGTGCCGCCACACAATTCACGCGAGAACGGACATTGTTCGTTTCCCATTGAAACAACACGGACATCATCGCCGTATTTTTCATCAAACAGTGCCATAGCGCCGAGCTTTACGGCTTCGTCTTTGTTCATAATTATGGTTGATACCTTTAAATCACGACGAATTTGGTCATTCACAATTTCTTCAACACGGCGAATTTCTTCAGCCGTGATTTGTTTAGGGTGCGAAATGTCAAAACGCATACGGTTGGCTTCAACCGAAGAGCCCTTTTGCGCCACATGATCTCCTAAAACAATTTTTAATGCTTTATGCGCCAAGTGGGTTACAGAGTGATTGGCACAAATGCGCAGACGATTTGTTTCATCAACTTCAAAATTGGCAAATTCACCAACTTTAACCGTGCCGCTTTGAAGTTCGCAAATGTGGGTGAAAATGTTGTCAAGTCTGCGTTTGCAGTCAACAACTTTGGCGGTAAAATTTTTAGAAGTAATTATGCCTATGTCGCCAACCTGACCGCCACATTCGCCATAAAAAGGTGTTTGATTGGCAATCAGCTCAAAATTGCCGGAAGTAATTTCATTAACAATGGTATTGTTTTGCACTAATGCTTTGATTTCTCCGTCGGCCTTTAGAGTGTTATAGCCCAAAAATTCGGTAGCACCGCATTTATCTTGAATTTCGTACCAGACTTTGGCAACGCCTTCGTCACCGGAACCGGCCCAGTTTTTACGTGCTTCCGCTTTTTGCTTTGCCATACATTTATCAAATCCTTCAGTATCCACCTCAATATTTTTTATTTTTAAGGCATCTTGCGTTAAATCAAGCGGAAAACCGTAAGTATCATAAAGTTTGAAAGCTGTTTCACCACTCAGTTTTGTGCCGCTAGGCAATCTTTCAATTTCGTCAT
>JAKSUO010000141.1 GCA_024408895.1 Alphaproteobacteria bacterium
ACTTTCCGACACCCATTCCGATAGCGCCCGAGCTTACGAAAACGATTTCGTGCCCAGCGTTTTTAATATCGCTTATTATCTTGCATAATTCTTCAACCCTGCGGACATTAAGCCGTCCGGTTTTGTGAGTAAGAGTGCTTGTTCCGACCTTTATAACAATTCGCATACCTTTTTCTCCCGAAACTGTATTTTATATGATTATACCATAAATACAAAGGTCTCGCCTTTGTAAGCGGCAAAGCCGCTTGCCGCATCGCAATGCGGCAGTTTTAACGGTTCAATGTTCTCAGACGAAAACGCAAGTTTTCAAATGCAAGGCATTTCGGCGGCGTTCCACCGCCGTCGGTCTGAGGTTATTATACCATATAAAAGTCCGATTTTCAATTATATATCCTCTTAAAAATAAAGCCAATTAAAGTTATGGGCGTTAAGATAATTTGCCAAATAAAGCTTGTAAAATACCACAAGACCTATGGAAACAAGTAAAAGAACGGCGACGATTATTATGCTTTTCGGGGTTACTTTTTCGCCTTTAACTTCGTTTGAAACAACCCCTAACCGTTTAAGACCGGGAAGAGCGGCGGTAATGATTATGGCTATCAAAATGCCTTCAAGAGGGAATAAAATTAAATTTTTAGATATTCTCACAAGGTTGATAAATGCTACGGCTTTACCTGACATATACTTGATGAAATAAAGTTTTAAGACAAGTGAATTTAATATAATATTGCAGATAATATTAACCGCAAACCTTGAAAATACGATTCTTGAAACCGTTACCTTTTTTCTGTTCCAAAGCAAAAGCGCATAGATAAAGGAGCCGAGCATTTCGGGTATAATATAGGGCAGAAAATATGAGCCGCCCTGAGGAAAGATAACGGCGCCCAATGTATCGCTTATTGCCCCCGAAAGAAGAGCCAAAAACGGTCCGTAAATCATAGAGCCGAGTGCATCAAAATAACAGGTAAATTCAATTTTTAAAGCGTCGGGGATAATCGGTATGGAAAATGCCTTAACGGCGATACGAAGCGCCGTTAAAACTGCGGCAACGGCTATCATTTTAACGTCTCTGCAATTTTTTAGCGCTTCTTTCCAGAAGTTTTGTTTGATAAGTTTTGAATTTTGCATAAAAAAACCTCCCATTCATCCGTCTTTCCGAATAAACAGGAGATAAAATCTTCTAAAATAAATCCGGCAGCGGGATGCGACACCAAAACCGTGTGAAAAAATCACTTCGTTCGGCAAACAACTCCCCGTTTTGCCGACACTTTACGCTTTGGTATCTACTCTGCAAAATAAAATATCGTCTTACGACCTAATTATTATACCTTTTCGGGAATATTTTGTCAATAAAAAAGTGCAGTGTATAAAAACAGATATGATTTATTGTAATGCTAAGTTTACTAGATTCAATCATTCTGTTGTCAAGTGTGAGAAGTTTTTCAGGTCAATTATTTCTCCGTCAGAAATAATTTTTTTCCCACCTTTCCACATTATACAACTTGTTACGGGAATTCTTGTAATTCTTTCATTTTTGTCAATTTCAACATTTGATTTAATAAAGGTATTTTTCCCTAAAGCAACATGAAAACCGTCTCTTTTTTCGTCATTTGATAAATCGCTTTCAACAATCCAAGCGGGTTGTTCTTTTTTTGTGATATGAACAATACAACACCATAATGCTGACTTTATTAAAAAAGGAACGTCAAATTCGCATCTACTTCTATTATCTTTTTGATTTCCTTCTAATCCGGAAAATATATAAATGTGTTCAATATTGTTTGGGAAATGTTTTAGAATGGTATCTCCGTTAACTAAGAAATAACAATCATCAACCAGTTCTAATGCTTTTTCAACAAAATCATCTAATAAACTGAATGGAATATTACCAACAATAGTATTAATATTTTCAGGCAAATTTGATTTTTGGTATTTTAAAAAATCTTGCTTTAATACGTTTTTTTTCATTGGTAAAATATCCATGGATAATCCTTTACCGTCAAGCCATCTTCCATCACAAGCACAGGGATCTAAGCACTTGTTTTTATCCAATTTTGTAATCTCAAAGAATTTTTTAATTACATCTTTGGGAGTTAACCATAAATCAACGAATTCAATTTTAGGAGAACAACATTTGTCTCTTAATTCCATTGACCCTGAACTTTTTAAGCCGCGTTGGTTTAGTTTTTTATCTTCTTCAAGAGAAATCAAATCGTATGATTGGTTGTTTAAAATTTCCCGATATTCGCTAACATCAGCAGATGGGTTATTTTCGCACAATTCTAACATTTTAAGTAACATTGCCTTGTTTGGGATATTGTGATCGCCAGTCAAATAATGTCCGACGCTATGAGATTTTTCTAAGGTTTTTTCGTTAGAACTGAAAAATTTATTGTATTTTTTTCGTAATTGTGTGGGAGTTAAAATGAAATAATCATAGGGAGTTACATTATGTTCTAAGCACAACTTAAGAGCATCTTCGGATATTCTCATTTTGCTAATTGGTCTTGGCATAAGCAATCTTGTCATAATTCCGCCGTTGCTTCCACCGCCTTTCAGAATTTCCTTTTTGGCAGAGGGGTCATTGTAAGCAACTGTAATACATTCTTTACAAGCTTCTGCTAAACCTTTCGTAATTCTATCTATATTATTATTCATTAACCACGTATCCCTTTCAAGTATTTACCATTAGGTTAAGATGTTTATTAATTGCTATTATTTGGGTGAAATATGAATTCTAAGTTCAAATACATTTTACAATTTTAGTAGTATTTTGTCAATAAAAAAACGCACCTGCCAAACGGCAGGTGCATAAATTTTTCAAAACTTAAATTACTTAAGCTCAACCTTAGCGCCAACTTCTTCAAGTTTAGCCTTGAAGCCCTCAGCGTCTTCCTTGGAAACAGCTTCTTTAAGGGTCTTAGGAGCGCCGTCAACAAGTGCCTTTGCATCAGCAAGGCCAAGACCTGTGATTTCACGAACAACCTTAATAACCTTAATCTTTTCAGCGCCTGCTTCAGCAAGAACAACGTCAAATTCTGACTTTTCTTCTGCTGCTGCGCCACCTGCTGCGGGAGCTGCTACTGCAACTGCTGCTGCTGCGGATACGCCGAATTCCTCTTCAACTGCTTTAACGAGCTCGGAAAGCTCAAGAA
>JAKSUO010000142.1 GCA_024408895.1 Alphaproteobacteria bacterium
TGCGTTTTCGGACACTTCAATAATGGTAAAGTTGCGCCGACGATGCACGGTTTTTTCCGGGGCGTCTTCTGTTGTTTGTGGTTGTTCGGCACTTTCCGTTTCCACTAAACCGTTATCGGCAGGTTGTTCTTCATTTGAAGCTGTGCTATCGTTATTTTCCGCCGTATTCTCTACTTCGTTTTGATTATCGCGATATTGATTTTTACGTTCATTGATTTCCGTAACAATTTTGCGATAGTGTTCGGCATATTGGCGGAAAACTTCCATTTCAACATAATTGCCGTTGCTTTGAGCTTCTTTTGCCAATTCGTTATACTTTTTAATTAATTCCAAAGCGGTGCCGCTGAATTTGCCCGCTGAACTGACGCTGTCAAATTTATAATTAAGAGAATAAATCGCATTATTGCGAAATTTATTATTGTTGTTATTGATTTTTTTCATGTAAACCCATTCAAAATACTTGATTAAATACCATTTGGGAGCGACGAAAAATGCTCCATACACCCCATATACTAAATTTTTTTCGTTTCTGCAACTGCTTTTTTCATAATTACACAACGATTAATACCGGCCAAATCTTTTACAGTTTTAAAATGCGTCATATTATTTTTTTCGCAGATTCGCCTAATGTCTTCGGCTTGATTATAACCTGCTTCCAATATCAAAAAACCTTCATCTTTTAATATATCGGGTGCCAATTCGGCAATGCGGCGATAGCTGTTATAGCCGTCTGCACCACCGTCAAGGGCTATTCTCGGATCATATTTTTTGACTTCATCATCTAATTTTGCAATATCTATGCTTGGAATATAAGGCGGATTACTGACAATTACATCAAACTTATCGGTAAGATACGTTGTAAAATCAGCTTGAAACCAATCGGCGCAAATAAACTTCAAGCGGCTACACATATTTAAGCGTTCCGCATTTTCCTTGGCAACTGCCAGAGCAGTAGGGGATATGTCAATGGCAACACCGGACGTTTTTAACCGTTCAGCCAACAAAGAAATAATAATACAGCCGCTGCCTGTGCCTAAATCCAAAATTTTTGCCTGTGTGTTTTCCGGTAATAAATTAAGAGCACTTTCCACCAACGTTTCAGTATCCGGACGTGGTGATAAAACATCTGCATTAACCTTAAAATCTGATTTATAAAATTCACGGTGACCCAAAATTTTATCCATTGGTTCGTGCAATAAGCGCCTTTGCAACATTGCGGAAACTTGTGATTTTTGTTCTTCTGTCAGTGGTGTGTTCTCATAAACTTCGGCCGGAGCGCATTTTAAAATATCGGCCCACAGCATACGAGTTTCCAACCGAGGCATAGCAATACCAGCCGTTTGCAATTTCTTAATACATTCGTTGAAAAATGAGTCCATTTTATTCGGCCGCCATGCTTTGTTTAACTTCTGCCGACAGTTTTTCAAATGCGCGTTTTTCTATTTGTCTGACGCGCTCGCGGCTGATTTTGAATTTTTCGCCGATTTCATCTAATGTTTGCGGAGTGTCAGTCAACATGCGATTTTTGATAATATATTGTTCACGCTCATTGAGCTTACTGAGTGCTTGCAGCAAAAGCCGCCGACGAATATCCGCTTCTTCGCGCAGTGCATATTTTCCCGCAATATTTTGCGAGTTATCAGCTAGCATATCAATAGCTTCAACGGCGTCATCATCATGCCCGATTTTGGTATTAAGTGAACTGTCACCGCCCATTCGGCGATTCATTTCAACGACATCTTTTTCATTAACAACCAACTCGTTGGCAATTTGTTTCACAACTTTTGGCTCTAATTCTTTATTTTCATAAACACCGAGCTTGGCTTTCAAGCGTCCCAAATTATAAAACAGCTTTTTCTGCGCGGCAATCGTGCCGATTTTAACGAGTGACCATGAACGCAACACAAAATCATTTAATGCCGCTTTAATCCAAAGCATGGCATAAGTGGACAGACGTACTTTTTTGCTCATGTCAAATTTTTTGACTGCCTGCATTAAACCGATATTGGCTTCAGAAATTAAATCGGCTGTTGAAAGGCCGTAACGCCGATATGTCAAGGCTATTTTAACCGCCAAACGCAGGTGCGATGTTATCAATTTTTGAGCAGCCTGCAGATTTCCCTGTTCCTTAAACTGGCGCCCTAAATCATACTCTTCCGCTTCCGTTAAGTCCGGAAATTGCCTTATTTGTTCCAAATACCGATGCAGACCGTCATCTTCAACAATTGCCGGCAGGTTGCTTTTTGGTTCATAAGGAATTATGTCGGTGCTTTTCGCCATATTTTATTGCCAATTAAAAATGAAGGTTGCATCATCTGTTTTGTTCGGTGAAATCATAAAATTAGTGACAATAACTTTATAATATCCTTCGTCTTCGTAAATAATGGCATAAATGTTTTCAAAGTCATCAAATTTATTGCCTTTGCTTTCACATACTTTTTGTTCCGGAAAATGCTTATTAACGCGCAATTCCATCATTGCGGCTTTAGTATTAAAAGCGTTTTTGCCGACAATTTTATCATTTGTAATTTCTCTGAAATCCTGCATATTTTTAACCAACAGCGCGCGCACGCGTTTTTCAACAACCGAATTGGTTTCGTCTTTATTAATTTTCTGATTAATAAAGTTGAGAATTTGTTGTTTTAAAGCCGGATTATCACAAGTTAAAGCCGGTATTTTGGGGTTTTCATTATCACTGAAAATCTGCATATCCTCGGCATTGCGCTCCGTATCGGACAATTCCTTGTCTATTGGAACAACTTTTGTTTCGGCATATAAATCGTCTTCTTCTGACGTTATGGACATTTTGTTAACCTGTCCAAGTTTGCCATAACCGGTGTGAATAATAACTTTCTGATTTAAGTTTTCGTCATTTTGTTCGGCATTGTCCGCCGGCGCAGCGGCTGCATCTTCAACAACTTTTGCTGTTTCGGATTCTGCGGCGCGAACCGGTGCAACATTTAGGAACAACAACAAACTCAGAATAAAAACGACTTTGGGCATTATTTTTCCTTAAAAACTAATTGATTTCGGTGTTCTCGGGAACGGAATCGTATCTCTGATATTGGCAATACCGGTTACCAACATCATCATGCGTTCAAAACCC
>JAKSUO010000143.1 GCA_024408895.1 Alphaproteobacteria bacterium
GGCCAGTATTTATTAGACGGCAACAATGTTGAAAACCTTGATGCCGATGAGTTGGCCGCATTGCGCAATCGCAAAATCGGCTTTGTCTTTCAAGGTTTTAACCTTTTATCGCGCACTTCCGCCATGGAAAACGTTGAACTTCCGATGGTTTATGCCGGTATTGACGATGCAACACGCGCCCAAAAAGCTAAAGCAGCTCTGGTCAGTGTTGGGTTGGGAGAACGTTTGCACCACCTTCCTAATCAACTATCGGGCGGACAACAACAACGCGTTGCCATTGCCCGAGCTATTGTTAATGACGCGCCGATTATTTTTGCTGATGAACCGACCGGCAATTTAGACACCAAGATGAGCGTAGAAATTATGAACCTTTTTACCAAACTAAACAAAGAATTTCACCGCACAATCATTCTGGTTACCCACGAAGAAGACATCGCATTATATGCCAATCGTATTATAAAAATCGTTGACGGCGAAATTCATTCGGATAAACTTAACAAGAAAAAGGCCGAACATGATTGAATTTAAAACCACTTTTAAAATTGCCATACGCCCTATCCACGCCAACAAAATGCGTTCCATTTTAACCAGTTTGGGCATAATTATCGGTGTTGCCGCTGTTATTGTTATGCTCTCAATCGGCAATGGCGCACAAATTTCATTACAAAATGAAATGCGCAGTATGGGCACAAACTTGATTATGATACGTTCCGGTTCATCTACTTCCGGTGGCGCGCGCATGGGACACGGTTCACAACCGACTTTGAAAAACGAAGATGCCGATGCCATTGAGGAAAAAATAGCCGCTGTGCACTTAGCCGTGCCTGTTATAAACGATAGCGGTCAACTTGTTTACGGTAACACCAACTGGGCAACAAATATTGTCGGCACCGATAACCGCTATTTTGAAATTAAGGAGTGGGATTTGGCATACGGCCGTTTCTTTTCTGAAACGGATATCAAAAACGCCAATAAAGTTGCTATCTTAGGACAAACTGTTGCTAAAGAATTATTCGGTGATATTGATCCATTAAGCAAAACAATTCGCGTTAAAGGCATACCGTTCACGGTTATCGGCACCTTAACCGCCCGCGGACAAAGCGGTCCGGGGCAAGATCAAGATGACATAGTTTATCTGCCGATATCCACCGTTCAGAAAAAAGTTTCAGGCACCCAGTTTCCGGATATGGTCAATATGCTGATGTTGCAAACATATCGCGCCGAAGATACTTATACATCACAAGATGAAATTTCGGCCTTATTGCGTCAACGCCACAATCTTGGCTTAACCAAAGATGATGACTTCACGATTATGAACTTAACGCAATTTATGGATATGATGCAAAGTTCTACGCAGATTATGACTGTTTTTCTGGGCTTTATTGCCTCAATTTCACTAATTGTCGGCGGCATCGGCATTATGAACATTATGTTGGTATCTGTTACCGAGCGTACGCGCGAAATAGGTATTCGCATGGCAATCGGCGCAAAACGTTGGGACATCCGCCTGCAATTTTTGACAGAAGCACTGATTTTATCTCTGTTAGGCGGTTTAATGGGAGTTATCATCGGAATTGGTTGTGTTTATGCTCTCCCTCTTATTTCATCAACTTTTCCGGCAGCTTTATCGGCTTTTTATGTGGTATTGCCTTTCAGTTTTTCCGGTATTGTCGGCTTGATATTCGGCTTTTTTCCGGCCTACAAAGCCTCGCTGTTAAATCCGATTAATGCGTTGCGATATGAATAATGTATGCTTATAAATTATCCAACAATTCTTCCAGATCTTGAGGAGATTTTGTTTTTTCTTGCTTTAAAGCATTTTTTTCCTCTATCAACTGGCTTATCGTGATCATTACCCACCCAAACGGCGGCAACATATTTATTGGTCCAGCCAATAAACCACGCATCACGATAATTTTGGGTTGTACCTGTTTTACCGGCAGCGAATATCGGTAATTGCGCTTTATGCCCTGTGCCTTGATTAATAACTTTTTCAAGCATTCTCGTCAGATTTTTCACAACCTCTGGTTCAATAATTTGTTGCTGTTTATCGGCTTGACGCACATACAATTGCCTGCCGTCATGTGTTGCGACTTCGTTAATTGCATGCGGCCACACTGCTTTACCACCATTGGCCAGTGTTGCATAAGACGCAGCCATATCAATCACCTTGGCACTATTTGTGCCAAGCACCATAGACGGAGTTAAATCCAAAGATGTCGTAATCCCCATTTTATGTGCATTAGCCGCAACATCTTTCAGCATAAGCTCGCGCGACAAGCGAACGGTTGCAACATTTAAAGATTGAGCCAAAGCAAAAGTCAACGTCACATCACCATAATACCTTTTGGTATAATTTTCCGGTTTCCAACGGCCAATAGTAATCGGCGCATCACTAATCATACTGTCAGGTGTAAATCCATATTGCAAAGCCGTTAAATACACAAACGTTTTGAAAGCAGAGCCGGTTTGTCTTTTAGCTTGCACTGCACGATTGAATTGGCTTCGGTTATAATCCACACCGCCAACCATAGCTTTAACTGCACCATTTTTATCCAAAATAACGACAGCACCCTCTGTAACATTCTGGTCTTTTGCCTGTTCAATTTTGGCGCGCAAAATCTTTTCAGCGATTTCCTGCAATTTTTGATCAAGCGTAGTCATCACCACAATATCTTCGGCACGCTCGCCGATAAATCCGTTGACTTCGTTATACACATACTCGGCAAAATGTTTGCCACCGGTAACTCTGTATTTTTGCCCGTCTCCAATCGGTTGATTAAGTGCTTCATTATATTGATTTTCAGTAATAAACTGATATTTTTTCATATTTTTCAACACAATATCTGCCCGTTGCAGGGCTTTTTCACGTTGCAATATCGGATTGTAACGGTTTGGAGCTTTCAACATACCGGCCAAAACAGCCGCTTCACGCAAATTAAGCTGATAAACACTTTTGTTAAAATACCAGTTGGCTGCCGCTTCAGCACCATAATTGCCGGAACCGAAATAGACACGATTTAAATAAAGCGCCATAATCTGCTCTTTAGTAAATTTTTGCTCCAACCAACGTGCCAACAACAACTCTT
>JAKSUO010000144.1 GCA_024408895.1 Alphaproteobacteria bacterium
GAAAAAACTGATAAAAGTTTATCTTTTAAGGTTTCTAATTCTATTTGACAACTTTTTATGGTGAAGGTATGGATAAGCACACACCTGAACAACGGCGAAGAAATATGCAAGCCATTAAAAACAAAGATTCTAAAATTGAGTTAATGCTTCGCAAAGAGTTGTGGAGCAGAGGAATAAGATATCAAAAGAACTCTAACAAGGTTTTCGGTCATCCTGATATCGTGTTTGTTGGCAAAAAGGTTGCGGTATTCTGCGACAGTGAATTTTGGCATGGATACGATTGGGAAAACAGAAAAAATAATTTTAAATCACATCAAGAGTTTTGGATACCTAAAATCGAGCGTAATATGGAACGAGATATTGAAGTAAATAAGCAATTGCAATCAGAGGGTTGGATTGTTCTCCGTTTTTGGGGGAAAGAAATTAAAAAAGACATTCAAAGTTGTGCCGACAAAATTGAAAGGGCGGTAAAATTAAATGAAAAAATATAATGCCATAGATCTTTTTGCCGGTGCCGGTGGTTTGTCAGAAGGCTTTTTACAAACAGGCAAATTTAACTTTTTGGCACATATTGAATGGGAAGCACCTATGGTTAATACATTGCGAAACAACCTGATAAAAAGATGGGGATATTCGCAAGAAAAAGCAAATGAATCAGTAATTCAATTTGATATACAAAAAACCGAAGAACTGATTAACGGAAATTGGTCTGAAGAAACTCGTAATATATATGAAAAATATAATTCGCCTATCATTGCAAAAAAAGGATTAAATGGTTTAATCGGCAAAAAGAAAGTTGATGTCATTATCGGTGGTCCACCTTGTCAAGCGTATTCAATTGCAGGTCGAGCACAAGACCCGAATTCCATGAAAACTGACTATCGTAACTATTTGTTTGAAAGTTTTGTAAAGATAGTTGATTATTATAAACCGAAAGCGTTTGTTTTTGAAAATGTTCCGGGCATTTTAAGTGCATGTCCCGGAGATGAATTGGTAATCAAAAGAATTTATAAGGCCTTTTCGGATATCGGATATGATATTCGAACCCCCGAAATAATGAAAAAATCCATTTATTCTTCTGCCGATTATCAGGTTCCCCAAGACAGACACAGAGTAATCATATTCGGTGTGAAAAAAGATTCAAAAATTCCGTTGGAAGATTTTTATAAAAATTTTGATAATCAAAAATCTGATGAAACATATAAAACAGTAAGAGATGCCATTGGAAATATGCCCAAATTCAAACCTGTTGATAAACCATATAAAATCGGTAACAGGAATGTATCGCACGAACTTATCGGCAATATCAATATTCCGTTTCATGAAGCCAGATACCACAACAAACGAGATATTGAAGTTTTCAGAAAATGGCTGTCGGAAAACATGAACAATCTTCCGAATGAAGAAAAATTGAAATTTTATAAAAAGGTTTCCGGCAAAAATTCAAACCACAATAAATACCGGAGTTTGGAATGGGATAAGCCTTCGCCCACGATAGTTTCTCACTTATATAAAGACGGATTGATGTTTATTCATCCGGACATTGAGCAGTTAAGGTCCATTACCGTAAAAGAAGCGGCGATATTACAAACATTCCCGGATGATTTTGAGTTTGTCGGTTCGACGGCATATTGTTTTAAAATGATCGGTAATGCCGTCCCTGTATTATTTGCAAAAAGCATTGCGTTGGCGGTAATTGATACATTGGAGAAAAGTAAATGAAAATATTGAATGTTCTTGTGGCTTGTGAAGAAAGCCAACGAGTCTGCACTGAATTCCGAAAATTAGGACATAACGCTTATAGTTGTGATATTTTGGACTGCAGTGGCGGGCATCCTGAATGGCATTTTAAACAAGATGTTTTAGAGGTCATTAAAGACCACGGTGGCACGCTTCAAACAGGCGAAAAACTATATATAAACGGCGAATGGGACTTGATGATTGCTCATCCCCCGTGCACATACCTCGCTGTCAGCGGTGCGAGATGGTATTATCATCCGGACGACAAGGATTTACCCATTGAGAAACGCAGACCACATCCGAGATTCCCAAACAGAGCACAAGATCGAGAAGACGGTGCGGCGTTTTTTATGGCACTCGTGAATGCTCCGATAGAGCATATTGCCGTTGAAAACCCAGTTGGAATTATGAACACACGATACAGAAAACCAGATCAAGTCGTTCAACCGTATTTTTTTGGTGACGAAGCATCAAAATCAACCTGTTTATGGCTGAAAAATCTTCCGCTATTGGAACCGACTGATATTGTCGGCAAAGGTGAAATGGTGGAGTTAAGCAGCGGCAAACGACTTCCGAAATGGTATTCGGACGCACTTGTGAAAGCAAAAACACCAGAAGAAAGAAGAAATTTAAGAAGCAAAACTTTTCCCGGATTTGCAAAAGCGATAGCAGAACAATGGAGTAAGGAGTTAACAAAATGAAGGTATATATAAGAAAAATTGATAATCAATGCATCGAAAAACAAATAAGTTACACTAAAGAAATACTTAGAGATTTCTTAGATAATCAAGGGGATCATTCAACCATTACTTGCATTGGCAAAAATTCAAAAGAGCAATCCCAAGTGGCATTGTTGTTGGCAACAGACCCCCGCTTTGATAATTCTATTCAAAAAATATTGCGTGCTGAAGGCAATTTAGAAATTGGCGATATTATGGTTATGTATAAAATGTCTTCGCAAAAATATATTGTTGAACTGGTAAAGTCGTCAGATAAAAAGCACTCTCCTTTAATAGAATTATTTGACACAAACGACCGACATTTATTAGCTGAAACAGACGATTTAGTTGTTTCAAAAGCTGATACAATTGATCAAAATGAGCAAAAAGAAAGATTTAGAAAATGGCTTGTTTTACAAAAAAAATCAAACGGCGAATTATATAGCGAAAACACGATATATTCCTATATTCATCAAATGGAAAGTGCATATGAATACTTTAATAAATATAAAGAGTATGAATCTGTATTTCAAATACAAGATCTTAACGAATTAAAAGAATATGTGGATTATTTATATGCGGAAGAAGGATTTGAAGATTTTAATTTAAAAGCCGGGAATAAGGCTTGT
>JAKSUO010000145.1 GCA_024408895.1 Alphaproteobacteria bacterium
CGTCGTCGGAATCATTCAACCCCCATTAAAATGGGGGTAGTCTGTAAGGCATTAAAACAAAATAACGCCGATGGAATCGGCGTTATTAAGTATAGAAAATTTATAAAACTAAGCCTTATCAAATTCTTTTTTAAGCGGGCGATCAAACAATCCTTTAATCGTTTGTTTGATATCGGCGTTTTCAAAAATAATGCGATAAAGCGCCTGACAAATCGGCATATCTATATTTTCTTTATCAGCAATTGCTTTTACCGCCCGTAAGGTATCAACACCTTCAGCCAATTTCTGGTAAGGTTGACCTTTGGCAAATAACTCACCGAACATCCGGTTATGGCTGTTTTTAGAAAACAATGTCGCTTCATAATCACCCAAATGAGCCAAGCCGTAAACAGATGCCGGATTACCACCTTTGAACTTAATCAAACGACCTACTTCTATCGGCGCACGCGCCATTAAAGCTCCTTTTAAGCCGTACCAATTTAAGCCGTCTAAAATGCCGGCCGCCAAACCAATCACATTTTTTAACGCCGCTCCGACCTGATTGCCGATAATATCCGTGCCGGCATAAAAACGGATAAGATCACTTTGCATAAATTCAATAACACGTTTTTGAGTTGTCGGCTCATAGCTGTCAATGACGGCTGCTGACGGAACATTACGCATGTAATCTTCAACGTGTCCCGGTCCTCCTAACGTGGCAACATGGATATCTTGTTTTATTTCATCCAAAAATACATCGGCCAAAATTTCGGCTGACGGTTCTTCCAAGCCTTTCATGGCTAATAGAAAAGTTTTACCGTTTAGATTGTATTGATTAAGTTGTTTGGCTAAGTTACGCAGATTTTGGCAGCTGATGGAGATGATAATAAAATCATTTTTCAATGCCTCGTTTATATCCGAAGTCAGCAACATATTATCACTTAATGTCAGATAATCATTTTTGCGTTCGTTTTTGAGTTGTTGAAAGCCGTAAGAGCGTTCCAAATCATACATCAAAACAGTATCTGCCTTACCGTAGTTTGCTGCGTACCAACCTAAGAATGTTCCCCAGCGGCCGCAACCGATAACCGTAATTTGTTTCATAATCACCTCATTAAAGCGTTTGTTATTTGTACTCATTATTTAATAGAATAGGGTGGGTGGCAATAGAAATAGCGAAAAAATTCACAGATATATTAAGAGTTTTTTTTATGTAATTGGCTACGAACGGTTTGCACGTAGTTATAGTTTTTGAATGAATCATACGCTTTGTCATAGCTGTCGGCTCCATAGGTATAAAAAACCTTATTGGCAACATTGTGAATGGCGCTGTCTATTGTTTCAAAAGCTATATTGTCATCTGCGGTATTGGTATTTTTTTTGCGTTTTTGCACAATGTCGTGATATGCGGTAATTGCTTCAATTGTTTTATTGGCATAATCGCCGTCGCCTTTGCCGGCAAAATAATGCATCAGCTCTACGGTTATTTGGTAGAAGCACTTGTTGATAAGGATGTTCCTTTGTTTAGTATTATTACCGTCCACTATCATCTGAGTAACCCACATAGTTCCAAAGACGAGAACAATATAGCAGAATATTTTGCAAATTTCAATATCAAATATTCTATTTGAGTTTGGCTTTCAATTCTTGAATTAAACCGTCTATTCCTTGCGGCGATTTTTGAATATAAGAAGTGTATTCGCTGCGGGAGGTTTGCGCCAAACTGACGTTTTCTATGATGATATCAACAATGCGTAAATCGTTGCCGGTTTTCTTAACACGCCATTTTACTGAAGCCGGTGCGCCTTCGCTCATTGGTACTTGAGTATTGACGAATATCTGATCGGCAGATTTTGAATTTTCGGTGTCCAAAAATTCAAAATGTTTGCCTTTGAAATCGTCAAAACGTTCGGACCATGTTTGAAGATTAAGTTTGCGATACACGCTGATAAATTCTTCTTGTTGTTTTGGTGTGGCGGTGCGCCAATAGCGTCCCAAAACAAATTTACCGATAAAATCCAAGTCCAAATCTTGATTGAACAGTTTAGTAAAACGTTCTTTTTTTTCGGCCGCAGAGGCATTGGAATTAATCAATTCCTCAATGCCGGTTTGGGTAACGTTTTTAATGAAATTCTCGGCATCTTTCGGGTTAACGTTTGCCTGAGCATTACCGGCAAAAAGCATAATTACGGAAAATAACAAGGCATAAAGTTTTTTCATTCGTTTCATCCTTATATTAAATTATTCAAAGTCATCTTCATCATCAAAATCAAAATCGTAACTATCGTTGTTTTCGGTTTTAGGACCGGCGCAACTACCTATTTTCAGGCGGTTTTGAATGTATGCTGATTTCATTGTGCTGTACACATCTACGGAGTTTGCCGTCAGCTTGTCTAAAAACTCAATATTTTGCTCACGCAAGCTGATAAATCCGAGAGCAGTTAAGCCGTAGTAAAAACTATATTCTTCCACATTATTGCCAAATGTTGTGTAGTAATCCGCCCAATATATCGGGTTTGCAATGGTATCTGCTGCCAAACCGACAGTGGCGCGTGGTGTACTCGGTCCCAAAAGCGGCAAGACAATAAATGGTTCGTCCGGAACACACCATTTTGCAAGGGTGGCATCAAAGCCGGTTTTGTTTTTAGGCAATCCCCAACCGGAGGCAACATCAAAAGTTCCCAAAAGACCAAGAGTGGTATTAACAACAAAGCGTCCGAGAGATTTTCCCGAATCGGCGAAGTTCCCTTGCAAAGAATGATTAATTGTTGTGGCCGGCTCTTTGAGATTGTCAAAGAAATTACGGACCCGTTCACGAATAAAATCCGTTGTGACAGCGCGGTAACCTTTGGCGATTGGTTTAATAACATAGTAATCCGCAGCCGAATTGAAATTAAACATTGCGCGGTTATAGGTTTCTAATGCCGAATCATCATCATTTGCCGCAGCCGGAGTAGCTTGGATGATTAATGCTGAAATTAATACAATTATTAAGTTTGTTTTCAAATTCTTCATTTTTCTCTCTTATTTTCTCGGCTTAATATATAGCTGAAATAAGCATAAATCAATAAAAAAATATAAATATGTGTTGACAATCAAAAAATGA
>JAKSUO010000146.1 GCA_024408895.1 Alphaproteobacteria bacterium
TCCGGCCCTAGGTACTTTGCGTACCTAGACTTCAAATCCCTTTCACCGCATTAAAAAAAAAGACATCTTAAAAAAGATGTCTTTTCCTTATTGGCGGGCAACATCAAGCAATCTACGGGCTATTTTTTTTGTGCCGATTTTCTGCCGAATAAATGCAATTACTAAAGAAATAGGAATACCAAATTCTAAAACATAGTGCATTATTTTAAGCCACCATTCAATATTATTTTCGTCATATTTAATGAAGTATGCAGATATAAATAAGCTAACCCCTGCAATCATAACAAAATAAGGTATCCAACCAAATGCCGCTAAATAATAGGATATCTTAGGATATTTATTTAGCGTGAATGAAATAAATTTCGGTGTTTTATTAAAACAGAGCATAATTGCACAAATTATGAAAACAATAAGTAAAATTGACGATATTTGCTCTATAACAGCATTATTACTATAAACAAAAGGAGTGCTCAAAACGCTATATATACCGCCCAAAACTAAAGCTTCTTTTGACCACAATTTCATCGTTTATTATCTCCATTTATTTATTGTAGCTTATAATACAATTATTTATTTTTTCTTACCTTTTTTACAACTTTCAGTAACAGCAACCTGTGCACGAGCAATATTTGCACCTATTTGCGGTCCATAGTTAACGGCTTTAACAATGCTTTTTATTTTCGGTACTTTGTTTAATGCACGTGATTGTAAAATACCATCTAAAACTCTATTTCCAGTTGTTATAGCCTTGGGAACAGGGGTTTGTTTGGTTGCTGTTCTAAAATTTTTAACTATTCCTTTTACAGAACAATTGTGATTATATGTATTTTTTCTTGGCATAAATAATCCTTTCATATAATATAAATGGATAATGCACAAAATTACGGTGAGATAGGGATTTTTCTTGCAATGCGTGGCATTGCTTCGGTCACTCGTCCACTAAATTCGCCATTGCTGTTGCACCGGCTTATTAAGTGGACTTCGCCCGTCGTCAAAAAACAACATTTAGAGGTTGTTTTTTATCCTCCGGCCCTAGGTACTTTGCGTACCTAGACTTCAAATCCCTTTCACCGCATTAAATAAAAAAAAGACATCTTAAAAAAGATGTCTTTTCCTTATTGGCGGTGAGATAGGGATTTGAACCCTAGGTACGCGGTAAAGCGTACAATTGATTTCGAGTCAACCGCATTCGACCACTCTGCCATCTCACCAAAGTTTTTACTTTCATAGCTTGTTTTATTTCAAATTGCAATAATTTTGTGAGAAATTATTCAATAATTTTGTTGGACATTCATAATTGACTATGCTATCATTCTCTCTGATTTCTACTATTCCACATAAAGTGAGAGAGACGATGTTTATGGAAAAAAAAGAGTATAGGGTTGTTTGTTCTAAAATTTACCATTCGGACAAGATGTTTATTGATATTGCCGCAACAGATGAAGTGTATTTAGGTGTGACGCACGAAATGCTGTTCTATTCCCGTCGGCGTTTATGTAATTCGCCTATTGAAGATTGCGGTCTGGGTTCGGTGTTTGTGGTTGAAAACGGACAGCGTGAGCCCTATGTCGATTTTTCGCAAGGCTCTCAAGCATCGGTCGGAACGCCTGAATATGCAGATTATGAACGTTTGTGCGAATCATTGCAACCTAAAATCATTGAAACATTTAAAAAGATGAGGCGTGAAGATAAAACATCTACCGTTGATAATATTATGAGCACGTCGGAAGTTGAGGCTTATAAAAATATGATTAACGGGCAGAACGGAAAAATCAGCAGACAACAATTTGCTGAAAAACATCGCGATTTACTTGAGCCGCAAAGCCCTAATGAGGAAAATAGAATTCATGTATTGGAAAAACAGGAAAGCAGCTCACTTCTTCGGGAAATTCAAGAGCAAGGCAGAGCCGAGCGTGATAAAGCCAATCGCGCTTCCGGAATCAGTTTTGGCGACATGATGCGCCGGAAATTTTACTCTCATGACGGTGATTAGTTTTTTCTTTATACTTATACCTTATGCGGTAAGGCATTATATATATACTGACTTAAGCAATTCGGCAGGATTGATAAAAACCAGACACCTAAGCGCATCGGCCACGGAAATGCTATTAATCCGGTGTTGTTTTCCACTCCGGCAGCAATGATTTTCGCGGCTTTTTCCGCCGACATAAAAAACGGCATCGGGCAGGTGTTTTTATCTGTGATTCGCGATTTTACAAACCCCGGACAAATGACGTTTACTTGAATGCCAAAAGGTTTTAGACTGCCACGTAAAGCTTCGCCGTATGCCTTGACACAAGCCTTGGAAGCACTGTATGACGGACAGGCTGTCAAACCATGATAACCGGCAATGGACGAGGTGATGACAATAGCTTTTTTGCCGTTTGGGCGTTGCTTAAAAATATCTATTGCCGGATGAATGGTGTTTAATACCCCCATAACATTGGTGTTGAAAGTGTTATAAGCGTTATCGGTTGTTTCTTCGCCGGTTGAAATACCGGCATTGGCATAAACAATATTAAGCGGGGCCTGTTGATTGCACGCTTTAATCCACTCGGACATTTCCAAACGGCTATCTACATTGATTTGTTTTTCAAAAACATTAGCACCTTTTTGGCGACATAACTCGGCAACTTTATGCAATCGTTCGGCGTTTCTGCCACTAATAAACAAATTTTTCGCACCGTGTTCGGCATAATATTGCGCCAATGCTTCGCCAATGCCCGAAGAGGCGCCGGTTATTAAAATATTCAGCTTTTCTACCATAAAAAATCTCCGATAATAGTTTTTTATTTATTGTAATCTGCCATAATTTGTTTATAATGCGAACAAATTAAGAATACAAGAGGAAAGATATGTCAGAAATTATTCAACATTTAAAAACCGTGCGTCGCGGTGTTATGTTTGTAATTGAAGCTCCTTCGGGAACCGGAAAAACAACGTTGATAAAAAAATTATTGGCTCAAGATAAAAATTTGAAATTTTCCGTCTCGGTGACCACACGTCCAAAACGCGAAGGCGAAATTGACGGCGTGGATTATTACTACGGCAGCGACCGCATCGCCTATACCTGCTGCCTGC
>JAKSUO010000147.1 GCA_024408895.1 Alphaproteobacteria bacterium
TCATAACTCGAAGTGGCCAGATGACTGCCAGTGAAGAAGATGCCTTTTATGAAAAAGTTGATTCCCAATACGGAAGTCGTTATGGAACTTTGCGCTCCGAAGTGGATAGCTTTATTAATGTCGGACAGGATGTTGTTTTTGATATGGATTGGTGCGGTTTGCGTCAAATGAGGGAAAAAGCACCAAATGACGTTGTTTCTATTTATATGTTGCCGCCTTCCATTAAAGAGCTGCGTAAACGCTTAGAAGGCAGAAATACCGACAGCCAAGATGTTATTGATAAAAGAATGGCGGTTATTGCCGATAAAATGAAACATTGGGTGGAATATGACTATGTTGTTATCTGTGATGATCCGGAGCAAACGGTTGATACCATTCAGCAAATTTTTTCGGCCGAAAGAATGAAGCGCGTACGCCAAATCGGGTTGAAGGAATTTACACAAAAACTTATGGATGAGGCATTGCATGGCTGATGTGTGGTTTTATGATAAATTTGGTAACTCAAAAAAATATGATACGAATCGTGCTTATGTTCGTGAGCGTAATTATGTCGTGATAAGGAGTGAAAAACAGGTTGTATGCCAATATGACAGAATAAGCGGCTTGTATTCTTTCCCCGATGATGACGCTGTTGAACTGAACGAAAACCCAACGGCTCAGTTCGGGATTATTTCTTATGTGTGGGATAACGGCACACCGGTTAAAGAATTGCAATATTACAGCGTGTATGTCGTTAAGGACGCGGATTTGGAAAATCCTCCTTTTCAGTGGTGCGATGAAGAAGATATTTTGGTTGGTAAAATCAATTTAGATAAAACGCAATTCGGTGGGTTTAAAAACTTGTTGGTGCGGGTGAAATAAAATGCAGAAAATTTATAATTCCATAGAAGATATTGTCGGACATACACCGCTTGTGAAAATGCAAAGATTGATGAATAAATTTGACGTTGCGGGTAATATAATCGGTAAATGCGAATTTATGAATCCGGTCTTTTCGGTTAAAGACAGAGTGGCGTTAAATATGATTAACAAAGCACCGTTTGCAAAAATTAATGAAAATACGGTGTTTATTGAGGCAACTTCCGGTAATACGGGTATAGGATTGGCGGCCTTTTGCGCGGCACGCGGTTATAAATTGGTTATCGTAATGCCTGAAAATATGGCACCCGAAAAAATTGCCCTTATTCGTCAATTTGGGGCAGAAGTTTTGTTGACACCGGCGGCAGAAGGTATGGCAGGGGCATTGCATAAGGTGGAAATTCTGAAACAACGTTCAAGCAATTTGTTGGAGTTTAAGCAATTTACCAATGAAGCCAATGTGCAAGCACATCAATTAACAACGGCAACGGAAATTTTGCAGGATACAGACGGTGCGGTGGATGCGCTTGTGTGCGGTGTCGGTACCGCCGGAACAATCACCGGAATCGCATTAACGTTAAAATCGTGTAATCCGGATTTATATGTAATGGCAGTTGAGCCGGCCGAAAGTCCGGTTTTAAGCGGCGGTGTCAAAGGAAATCATCAAATCGGCGGAATCGGAGCGGGGTTTGTGCCGCCTTTATATAAAGCAGAATTGGTAAATGAAGTTTTTCGGGCGGAAAGTAAAAAAGCTTTGGAAATGACACAAATTGTTGCACGCACCGAAGGATTGCCGATTGGCGTGTCTGCGGCGGCTGCGGTACTCGGTGCCGTTGATTTGGCATCTCGGGAAAAAATGGCGGGCAAAAATATTATCGTTATTTTGCCGGACAGTATAGAACGTTATTTATCAGATCCGTATTTCAAACAACAACAGGTAAACAAATGAAACTTTTAGATATTTTAAGCCGCTATGTAACGCGGCAGGTGTTGATGAATTTTTTGATGGTGTTTTTTGCCATTGTCGGGATTATTTTGCTGTTTGATATGGTGGAATCTTTGCGCAAAGTTTCCGGTCGTGCCGATGTGACTTTGTGGTTCGCCGTGCAATTGGCGGTTACGCGTATTTCGCGCAATATAGAAGTTATTATTCCGTTTGTGGTGATGGTTGCAGCGATGATTTCATTTTGGAAATTGAGTAAAAACAATGAGTTTGTAATTATTCGCGCTGCCGGTGTATCTGTTTTCGGTTTTTTGAAGCCGATTATTTTTGCCGTTTTTGTGTTGGGACTTTTTAATATTTTCTTCTTTAATCCTTTTATCTCCAAGCTTTATGAAATACACGAAGTTTTGGATTATAGATTTGAAACCCATAATCCGAATGCAATGCTTTTTTCCAGTAAAGGTTTATGGATAAGAGAGGCTGTCAGTGATGATAAAGTCTTGCTGATACAGGCTAAAAACGTTCGCCAAGAAGATGATAATACGGTTTGGATGCGCCATGTCAGTATTACCGAACTTGACCGTAACGCACAAATCAAAAAAAGTTATGAGGCATATTTCGCTTCATTGGAAGGTAATATTTTTTATTTGAAAGATGTTAAGGTTATTGTCGGCGGACAACCGATGGAAACTTTAGACGATTATGCTTATGAAACAACAATAGATGTTCAGCGTATTAAGGAAAATTTTGTGGCGCCGGAGGCCATTTCATTTTGGCAGTTGCCGGATACTATTCATTTTTATGAAAAAGCCGGCTTTTCGGCACGTCATCATTGGATGAGATTTTTAAATTTGTTGGTATCGCCGTTTTTGCTGGTTGGGATGTTGATGTTGGCTGCCGTCTTTATGTTGCAAAATACGCTGCGTGGATCGGCAGTTATGTGGCGTGTTGTCATTAGTATTGCGACAGGTTTTTCGTTTTACTTTTTATCGCAGGTTGTTTACGCTTTCGGACTTAACGGCTATATTCCGATTTGGTTAGCCGCTTTCGCACCGACCATAATTATTTTGCTGGTCAGTTCATCATTATTGGTGCATGCTGACGAAGTTTAATTGCCGAAATCGTAGATATCCGAGCCGTCTTCCGGAATAGAAACCTCTGCTTGAGCGAAGTGTTCTTCCGAC
>JAKSUO010000148.1 GCA_024408895.1 Alphaproteobacteria bacterium
CGATGCAATGCGCCACCTTTGATAAGCGTAAAGTCAGTAAGTAAAGCACCATATTGTTGGATACGTGCTACTTTACCGACCAAATTACCTTGTGTCGGATGGTCTAAAATAACAATTGGCGCGCCGGAATTTGGTGCGTTTTTAACAATCACATTAACTTTTAAGCGATCAAACTTGTCATCATCCGGCTGTTTCATTTTGCTGAGCAGATTTTGCAGTGAAGTTTAATCTGCACCGGCTGCCACAATTTTTTCTTTTTCTTCCGGCACAAATTCATCAACATTTTCCAAGATATGTTTTTGCACTGACTTTAAGAACTTGGTGGCACTGGCATACGGTTTGTATTTTTGGCGCAAAGCATCAATCGGGTCTTTAACGGTGGCTTTGACCATTTTTTCGCGTAATGCGTCAATTTCTTTTTTCTGTTTATCTTCCCAACGCGGCAGGTCTTGAGTTGCATTTTCTATTTCTTCCTGCATGGCATTTAAGTCATCCATAATCAGATTTTTTTCATCTTCAGGAAGTTCATCAAATGCGTCCGGACTCAGAACCTCGCCATCTTTCATTGGCGCGACAACCAGCCCCATTTGCATATGCAGTAATGATACACGTTTCCCTTTGGCCTTTTTTTGCAAAATGCTGATATATTCGTCTTTTTTAGATTTGTATTTTTGCCGAACAATCGCAACGGCGGCTTTATATTCTTCCGTTTCAATCAACGCCGGCAGAACCGTGGAAAGACGGTCTATCAACTCATC
The DNA here is from genome assembly GCA_024408895.1 of Alphaproteobacteria bacterium. Taxonomy (GTDB): domain Bacteria; phylum Pseudomonadota; class Alphaproteobacteria; order RF32; family CAG-239; genus RUG410. The sequence goes on from JAKSUO010000148.1 coordinate 759, forward strand.
AACATCTTTGGCAAAATTAGTAGCTTGTCCGGCCGGAAAACTAATGGCGATTGGTTTATATGGCTCTTCAAAATTATAGACGTAAGCCCAATCTTTCGGAGTTGGACGATTTTCTGCTTCTTTTTCTAAAATTCTTTTTACCAAACTTGTTTTACCGGTTCCTTCAGGTCCTAAACAAAATAGGTTGTAGCCTCTTGATTTGATATGTATTCCGAGTTCAACGGCACTGATGGCGCGATCTTGTCCCAAAGCCGACAAACGTTCTTCCAATTCGGCAGTTGTATTGAAATCAAATTTTGACGCATCGCACTTGCGATAAAGTTGGTTAGAAGTTAATTTTGTAATAGCCATTTTAAAAAAATCCTATATTATCATTTTAATTACAATTAATATAACCACCAAAAAGCTAACAGAATGTAAATGTTTGAAAAATATTTTGAATACGCGTTAGCGATATTTTTGTTCGGCATACTTATTCTGCCGTATGTGGTTTGGCGTGTGCATACAAAATTGCGTTATTTGCAAAAATTGGCGTGTATTAATGTTATGAAACGTCAGCAGACATTGCCGGATAAAGCTTTTTTTTCTTCGGATATTCTGAATATTACCGTTAAGAAGCTCTACTTTTGCAGAAGTAAACAGGCGCAAAAGGCTTTAGTTCGTTTGGTGGGCGGAAAAACGCAATCGGCAGCGGAGTATTTTAGTGAAACGGATACGCAATTATCCCTTTTGCTGACGGCATATTATGATGCAACACGCACATACAGGCAAATGAAACGAAAAAGCGGTATGTGGGTTAAATCGCCACAATACGGAATATATTTGCCGATATTGGCTTATTTGGCACATAATCAAAAATTTTTCAAAAGCAATTATGACAGAGTTCAAAAAAATGTAAAATTTCGTAAAGGCAAGCCACTGGACGCCTGCAATAAATATATATCGTCCTATGTGTATTTGCAAGCAGGCGATATGCTTTCGGCTTCTCAAAATGCTTCTGAAGCACTTAAAATTTTTCAAAAATATCACTATTCTGCCGAAGAAGCCGAAATATATTTGTTATTGGCAGAGATATATCGTTTGAGTTGTGTCAACGATGTTGCTTTTTCTATGTTGCAGTCGGCACTTAAAATATATCGGATGCAAAAATTATGGCGCTGTGAAGCAGAAACAATCGCTTTAATCGGCCGGCAGTTTTTATTTGAAAACAGATATGAGGAAGCTTTGGCAAAATATGATGAAGCCATGCAGATAGCATCTAATGATAATCTTAAGGCCGATATTTATAATCAGTTGGCTCTTGTGCATCTTGTGCAAAACAGGCTTGCCAAAGCCGCCGGATATGTCAAAATTGCTCTGGATATTGCAATAAAAAACGGCAGCAAACCCAGAATTGCTTTTAGTCAGCAGTTGTGCGGGCATATTTCATTTAATCGGCAGCATTATTTTCAGGCGCACCGCTATTTTGCCGCGGCGGCCGATTTATATGCAAATCAAAAAAATAAATCAGCATATTTGGAATGTTTGTATTTGAGTGCCGAAACATATTATAAAAGGGAAAAATACAAGGAGGCCGAAAAGATTTTGCGCCAGATTTTAGATAGCGGAAATTTATGTGGTCACAGTTTTCATATGGCAAACGCATATAGTTTGTTGGGGCTGATTTATATACAAATCGGAGATTATAAACGTGCCAGGGCTTTGATTTTACAATCACTGAATTTGGAACATAGCAATAATCGTTGTGAGGGATTAACGGCAGATTATGCAAATTTAGCACTGATTGATGCAAAATGCGGTAATTTATTATCGGCAGATAAAAATTTGCAAACAGCACGCGAATATGCCCAAAAAACCGGTGACGATGAACTTATGACACTGATTGAAAATCGGCTGAAACCTTTGACTTAATGCTTTACTTTTATATCCGAATTGTATAAAGTCAAAAACGAATACAGAGTATATTTAACGACAGGCAGCAGAAAAAGTGACATCTACGGAGACAATAAAACATTTGTTTGAGCAATTAAAGAAATACTTTTTAACTGACTTGAATTTGGAAAATATTATCGCGTGCCTGACAGCCAGATATGAGAGTATTCATAATACGGTTGTACATGAATTCGGAGTGAACGGTCTATATATTCTGGCGGTGTTTGTTTTCTATTT
>JAKSUO010000149.1 GCA_024408895.1 Alphaproteobacteria bacterium
TGAAAAATATAAATTAATACCGGTCATCAGTTCGCCGGAAATGCTGTCTTTTTGGAAAGCTCATAAAATTGACGGTATCAAGCCGGTCATTCATGTAGAAACAGGATTAAACCGCTTAGGTTTCCGTGAAAGCGAAATCAAAAAATTGTCAAAAGCAGATTTGAAATCATTTTCAATGGTTATGAGTCATTTATCTTGCGCAGATGAAAAAGACCACTTTATGAATCAACATCAGCTAGATAATTTTAAGAAAATTCGCCAACAATACTTTGCCGATATACCGGCCGCCTTATCTGCTTCCGATGGTGCATTTTTGGGACAAGAATATGTTTTTGATATGGTGCGTTTGGGCGCGGCCATGTATGGCATAAACACTGCTCCGTATCGTCATAATCAAATGCAAAATGTTATCAATGTACGCGCGCCTGTGTTGCAGATTGCCGACTTATCAAAAGGCGACTTTGTCGGTTATTCGGCCACTTATCGCGCTGCGACCGAACGAAAAATTGCCATTATATCCATTGGTTACGGCGATGGTTTGCCTCGTTCGCTATCCAATACCGGACGGGTATATTTCAACATTGACGGAAAAATCAGTGAAGCACGCATTATCGGCCGTATGTCCATGGACAACGTTATCTGCGATATAACGGATATTGAAGGTTTAAAGGTCGGTATGTTTGCCGATATCATCAACGACATTTATACTTTGGACGATATTGCTCGCGACGCCGGTACAATCAGCTACGAAATTGCTTCGCGCATCGGTAAAAATCCGCGCTATAACAAAAAATATATTCTGGGTTAAATTTTTACGCATTGCGCATCATTTTGATTTCTGCCGCATAGCCGACTAAGTCATTCGGTGTTTCCAAAACAATAGGTAACATATTGAACACCGGATGTTTGACGATACGTTCCAAGGCTTCTTTACCGATAAGCCCTTCGCCGATTTTTGCGTGCCGATCTTTGTGTGAGGCAAACGGCATCAAGCTGTCATTCAGGTGCACTGCTTTCAGGCGTTTAAGTCCGATAATTTCATCAAATCGGCGCAACACGCCTTCCAAATCATTCACAATATCATAACCGGCGGCAAAAACGTGACAGGTATCCAAACAAACACCCATTTTATCCGAAAGTTTCACACCGGCAATAATTTCAGCCAATTCCTCAAAAGTTGAACCCACTTCCGAGCCTTTACCCGACATAGTTTCCAGTAAAACCGTTGTTGTTTGAGCCGGTTGTAAAATTCTGTTCAACAAATCCGTAATCATGGCAATACCTGTTTCAGCCCCTTGCCCAACGTGCGATCCCGGATGAAAATTATAGTAATTATTCGGCACATATTCCATGCGTTTTAAATCATCGGCGAACACCATTTCGGCGAATTCACGCGTTTGCTTTTTATCTGAGCACGGATTTAGTGTATAAGGCGCATGCGCAACAATCTTGGCAAATTGATGTTCTTCGGCGTAAGCATTATATTGTTGAGCATCAACCGGATCAATTTCCTTGGCTTGTCCTCCCTGCGGATTGCGCGTAAAAAATTGGAAAGTATCGGCACCTATTGACGATGCCTCTTGCCCGATATGCATAAATCCTTTAGAAATAGACAAGTGGCAACCGATATGCAACATTACTTTTCCTCTTCAATAAATTCCATAAATGATTGTCCATCTACCAACAAATCGGTAACAATCGGCTCAAATCCGGCACTGTATGAAAACTGCAATTTTGCCATTCCGGCATTCACCTTCTGCGTTAACTTGTCCGACTGTTCGCGCTTAATATAAAACGTGTACGTGTCATTAAAATTATGTTTCGGGCAAACACTATCGGCAAACTGCGTGCAGTCGGTATGTTCCCAATCCGGTCGCAAATTCATATAATAACCGGAGAAGAAATCTTTCGGGTCATATCCTTGCACCGCCACCTCAACCTTTTCAAAATTGCTCATATAATTCAAACGCAACATACATAACGCCAGCACCACAATCGGCAATAACAAAAGACTAATTAAAATTTTATTTTTCATCTTTTCTCTCCCATATCACTCTGCTATATTTTGTCAGCAACAAGGTTGTGGCAATCAATAACACGCCCGAGCCGATTAAATACAAACCTAAATGTTGTAAATCTTCCACATTTCCATAATAAATTAAAATCCGTAAAACAGCCAAAATAACACCGATATTAAACCATTTGCGATTATGCCTTAAATAAGCAAAACCGGTTATAACAGCACAAACAATCAAGCTCGGAATAATATCATACATTTTATCACCGAATGTAAGAACAAACCAAAGTATGATAGAAAATATCGCCAGTTTTGACAGTTTTGACATACGATTATATAGGGCATAAACCAACATCAACACCCAAAATACAATCGGAAACCAATTCAACCAATACGGTGAGTTTTTAAAGAAATATATATACACATATTGCAGCAAAATCCCGATTAAAAACAGTGCCATAAAGCTTTTACGTTTCATTTTCCAATTCAGCGCATATATCAAAGCGGCTGCTATAACAATCGGTAATATAAATCTAAAATACATTTCTGTTTGATATGCCGCATTTAGCTTTGGTAGCAAATACGCAAGATATGAAGCACTTCCATACATATCAAACAAAAATAATCCACTGTACCAACGCAAAGGTTTGACAACTGCCTTATTATTTTTATCGGCAAAATTCATCCATATTTCATAAGCCAAAATAAACACAAGCGGTAAATATCCTTTAAGAATATTCAAAACCTTATTATCAAATCGGTAGAATGATATGTCGCCGGCATTCCAGAATATCCCCTCGGAAACCACTTCAGTAATCATATACGA
>JAKSUO010000015.1 GCA_024408895.1 Alphaproteobacteria bacterium
GTAACCGATAAGCCGTTTGAAGGGGTTATTCCAAATATGGAACGCCGTTTTTTGGAAACCGATTCGGCAACGGTTCGCGAGGAGTTATCCCATTATCAATCGGCGGCACCTTGTGAAGTTTGTCACGGCAAACGTCTGAAACCTGAAGCATTGGCCGTTAAAATTTGTGGTAAAGATATTATGGAAATAACGGAAATGTCAATCAAACAGGCTTTACCGTGGTTTAGAAATGTTGAAGAACAGCTTGCTCCGCAAAAACGAGAAATTGCCCATAAAATTATAAAAGAAATTGTGGAAAGGCTGAGCTTCTTAAACAATGTCGGATTAGATTATTTAAATTTATCTCGCCAATCGGGTACGCTATCCGGCGGTGAAGCGCAACGGATTCGTTTAGCTTCGCAAATAGGTACCGGTTTAACCGGTGTAATGTATGTGTTGGATGAACCGTCCATTGGTTTGCATCAGCGGGACAACGATAAACTTTTGGATAGCCTGATGCGTTTACGCAATATAGGCAATACGGTGATTGTGGTGGAACACGATGAAGATGCAATGCGTGCCGCCGATTATCTGGTGGATATGGGACCGCTCGCCGGTTCGCAAGGTGGTGAAGTTATCGCTTGTGGTACGGTGAAAGAAGTATTGCAAAATCCGAATAGTTTGACGGCTCAATATTTAAACGGCAAAAAATGTATTCCGATACCGCCTAAACGTCGTAAAGGCAATGGCAAATTTTTAGAGCTGAAAGGCGCGCGTGTAAACAATTTGAAAAATGTTGATGTAAAAATTCCTTTAGGCACTTTTACTTGTGTTACGGGAATTTCCGGTTCGGGCAAATCATCTTTGATTTTGGAAACGTTGTTTAAAGCGGTGGATAAGGAACTGAATGGCAGCCGTGTGCCACCTGGAGCATATGATAAATTAATCGGTATTGAAAATATTGATAAGGTAATAGACATAGATCAATCTCCGATTGGACGCACACCTCGTTCCAATCCGGCAACATATACCGGCGTGTTCACCAATATTCGCGACTGGTTTGCCGAACTGCCGGAAGCCAAAGCGCGTGGCTATACGTCAGGCTATTTTTCGTTTAATGTTCCCGGAGGACGTTGTGAGGCGTGTAAAGGTGACGGCGTAATGAAAATTGAAATGAACTTTTTGCCGGATGTTTATGTTCCTTGTGATGCCTGCCATGGCACACGTTATAATCGTGAAACACTTGAAGTTAAATTTAGGGATAAATCTATTGCCGATGTTTTGAATATGACAATAGATGATGCGTATAATTTTTTTGAGAACATACCACCGATAAAACGCCGTTTGGAGTTATTGCGGCGTGTCGGTTTGGGGTATGTCAAACTCGGTCAACCTGCTCCGACATTATCCGGCGGTGAAGCGCAGCGCATTAAATTGTCTAAAGAATTGAGTAAAAAAGCCACCGGCAAAACACTTTATATATTGGATGAACCGACAACCGGTTTGCACTTTGAAGATATTAAGCATTTGCTGAACGTGCTTGAAATGCTTGTGGAAGAAGGGAATACAGTTGTGGTGATTGAACACAATCTGGATGTGATAAAAACAGCCGATTATATTGTGGATGTCGGACCGGAAGGTGGCGATGGCGGTGGAGAAATTATTGCCACCGGCACACCGGAAGAAGTGGCAAAAAATAAAAAAAGTTTCACCGGAAAGTATTTGAAAGGCAAATTGGGGTAATTTACCCCGAATAATATGCTGTAATTTTTAGATGGTATGGATATGATTGAAAATAATAAACTTTTGTTACTTTCGTGTTGCGCACCGTGTTCATGTGCCGTTATCAAAACGCTGGCGGAAAAAGGCGAAAGTTTTGATGTGGTATTTTATAATCCGAATATCCGGCCATACACGGAATATCTTAAACGGCGCGATGAAAATGAGCGTGTCTGCCGCCGGTATGGCATTGACTTTATAGAATTAGAGTATGATAATGAACAATGGTGCAAGTTGACAAAGGGTTTGGAAAACGAACCTGAGCGAGGCGCACGTTGTTTTGTGTGCTTTTATATGCGCTTAAAACGTGTGATGGAATATGCTAAAGAAAACGGTTATAGGGCGGTTGGCTCTGTTTTAGGCGTGTCACGTTGGAAAAATTTGGCGCAAGTTAATGCCGCCGCAGAACAGGCAGCGACAGAAACAAAAGTGGCGTATGTCGATATTGAAGGACGTAAAAACGGTATGCAGGAATTGCGCAGCCGGTTGATAAAAGAATTGGAATTATATAATCAAAACTATTGCGGGTGCAAACCACTCATAAAACAGGAGGAAAAATAAATGCAGAAAATTATTCCGGAAAAGCTCAAAAAAGGCGATAAAATAATGATTGTTGCGCCGTCACGCGGCTTGAAATTAATCGGAAAAGATTGTCGCGAAATTGCAGAAAAACGATTTAATGAAATGGAATTGACGGTTGAGTTTGCCCCGAATACCAAAGATGAAAATTGGAATATTCAAGGCTGTGGCAGTGTTGAACAACGAGCAGATGATATTATGACCGCTTTTAAGGATAAATCGGTAAAAGCGATTTTTACGGTTATCGGTGGTTTTAATTCCAATCAGATTTTGGCGCATTTGGATTATGATGTTATTCGCCAAAATCCGAAAATTATTTGCGGATTTTCGGACATTACCGCCGTCTTGGCGGCCATTCAGGCAAAAACCGGGCTGGAAACATATTATGGTCCTCATTATAGTTCAATAGGTATGAAACTCGGATGTGAATATACACTTAATTACTTGCAAAAAATGTTGTTTTCCGATTCGCCGGTAGAAGTTAAGCCATCTGCCGAATGGAGCGATGATTTATGGTTTTTAGATCAGGATAAACGCGAGTTTGTAAAGAATGAAGGTCATTGGGTTTTGCATAAAGGCAAAGCAGAAGGAAAAATTGTCGGCGGCAATTTATGCACGTTTAATCTTTTACTTGGAACAAATATGCGTCCGGCTTTGGCAAAAAATACGATTTGAATGATAGAAGATACTGCTGAGAGCTCACCGGAAGTCTTTGACCGTAATTTACAGGCACTTTGCTATCAACCTGATTTTAAAAACGTGATGGGAATGGTTATAGGACGCTTTCAGAAAGGTTCTAAAATGTCTCGCGAGATATTGGAATTTATTATTAATAATAAGCCTGAATTAGCAAGGATGCCGGTGCTTGCAAATGTTGATTACGGACATACTACTCCGATATTAACGATTCCTTTAGGTGGATATGCTATTTTGGATAATGATAATTTGGTTATTCAAAAATAGAAAGGTAATTTAAAATGATATTGTCCCTGATTTGCCTTGCTTGTTTGTATTTAGCATATCGTTTGAGAAGTCAAAAGTTAGAGGACCAGTTCGGGATAAATATGTATCGCGTGGCGGAAGGTGTTCGCCAACCAACCGTTGGCATTCTCGGTTATCGCCATGCCCAGTTGGCAGTACTAGGATTAACATTTGGAATAGAGGGATTTTTCGGCATTGTTTTTGGCGCAATATATGGCCCGTTGGCAATGATTTGGTGCGTTTTGGGTAGTGCGCTTTTAGGCTGTTTCCTCAATTATTATTGCGGAATGTATGCTGTTGCCAATAACAAGTCTATTATTTCCGTTGTGGAAGAAATGTGGGGCCGTAAGACGTTTGTTGCAATAACGGCTGTTGTTTGCCTGTTATTGATGATAGAACTTGGGGTTAACTATGTTTTTTGGTTAAATATTTTATCTTACACTTTTGCGACATCGCCGATATGGTATCTGTTTTTGTTTGTTGTTTTCGGTTTGGCCTTCATTAGCCCGAAATATTTTATGCGTTGTTGCTCGGTTACCGGCGCTATGATTATATTGACAACATTGATAATTGTTTGCGCCTCTTTTAATAAGTTAAATGAATTTGACACAATTGGGTACAGGCTTGATTATCCGAGCATCAAAAATGCCTATCCTGTAATGTTTTTTGCAATAAATATCGGTGTTTTAAGCGGTGTTCAGGCACTGAAATGCACCTTGATATCCGAAAACTTGAAAAATGAACGCATGGGACGCGGTGTGTTTATAGGAACAGCTCTGTTTCAAACGGGTATTGTTATCTTGCTTATACTGTGCTTTATGGCATGGAATCCGTATTTGAGAATACTGTCGCATGTAGCAAATCAAATTTTTGCGCCTAATGCAATTTTGTATGAAAAATTGGTTTCTCATACCGGCAGAATAAGCCATTACGCCCTCTTTATTACCATGTCTGCAGTTTGTTTATTGTCGGCAGGAAGTATGCTTCGTCTGGGCATTAAACTTTGCAAAGATGTATGGAATGTTCAGAAATTGAGCACTACCACATACGGATTGATTTTGTTTGTTATTGCCATGGGATTTTTGATTGTGCCGTTTGCTATGTATGGTTTTGAATTAATCAGTACTATGTTGGCTGTCGGCTTAATGATGATTTGTTTTTATCTGCGTCGTCAGAAAAAGCAATCTGTTAAGTGGTTGCTTTATTCCATATATTTCTTCATCAGCGTATGCGTGGCATATTTCCCGATGGCTGTTTTGCATTTGCCTTTGAAATTCGGCATTTTATGCGGAGCCAGCACAATTTTATTGATTTTGATTTGGCACTACTATTATTATCGGAAAAAATTAAAACATTAAACAAGCTGTGTCTTATATAAAGCCGCATATTCTCCTTCTTTGGCAAGGAGCTCTTCATGCGTTCCCTTTTCAACAATTTCACCGTTGTTCAAAACTACGATACAATCTGCATTGCGAACGGTTGATAATCTGTGCGCAATGATAAGAACGGTGCGGTCTTTCATCAAATTATTAATTGCCTGCTGGACAACGGCTTCGGATTTATTATCCAATGCGGAAGTGGCTTCATCTAAAATCAAAATCGGGGCGTTTTTAATAAAGGCGCGCGCAATGGCAATACGCTGCTTTTGTCCGCCTGAAAGCATAATGCCGCGTTCGCCGATTTGCGTATCCAAACCGGCCGATAATGAAGCAATAAACTCCGTCAAGCAGGCATTGTTGACCGCTTCTTCTAATTTTTCTTCGGAGATGTCGGTTGAGCCAAACAAAATATTTTCTCTGATTGCTCCGCCAAACAGGAAATTATCTTGAAAAACAATAGCGATATTATCACGCAGATTGTTAAGATTGTAGTTTTTAATATTGACGCCGTCAATTTCAATTGAGCCGTCTGTTACGTCATAAAAACGCGGCAATAACGTAGATATGGTAGTTTTGCCACCACCGGAGTTGCCGACTAAAGCAATTGTTTGTCCGGCATTTATAGTTAAATTGATATTTTTAAGAACTTCTTTTTGAGGATTATATGCGAAAGAAACATTTTTATAGACTATGTTTCCCTTGCAATCGGACATAAATAGCGGATTTTCGGTATTTTGCACGGCATTAACGGCATTCAGACAGCTAAAGACACGCTGCACGGCCATTAAAGAAAAAATAATTCCGTTGTAATTATTCCCGATTGACTTTATCGGATTATATAACATTACAAGCGAAGTTATAAATGAGGCAAAGTTACCTACGGTAATTTGGTGTGTAACGATTAAATAACTGCCAAACCAAATCACAAAAGCTATACCGAATGATGAAATAAAATGCATAATTGGTGAAATAATACCGGTTTTTTTCAGCATAACTAACGACAATTGGAAAACACCGTTTGCTGTTTTTGTAAATTTTTTTGTGTAATAGTCAAAGAGATTGTATGATGTTATCACCCGATTTCCGCTAAAAGCTTCATTATAGTGCGCTAATAAAGCGGCTGTGGCTTTGGTGTCCTTTGTTACTGCCTTTTTTAAGCGTTTACGGACAATAGTCAGCGGGTAGAGAGCGCCAAACATAATAACAACGGCAATAATGGCTAACTGCCAAGAATTATAGAATAAAACCATAATTAATGACAGAGAGGAGAAAAAACGCGTTGTAAATAATTTCATACTATTTAACAAACCGCTACAGGCAGATTCGGCATCGTTATTGAAATGGAATAAAATTTCTCCGGAATTTGTTTTATCAAAAAAAGCCGCATCGTTATGCAACAATTTATTAAATAATTGCTTTTTGATATTCATTGCAATACGATTCCCGACCCAAGTGTTCATATATGTTGCCACATAGGTAAATAAGGCTTGCAGAACACTGAATATAATAATCATCAGTGGAATATACATAGTCCAACCGGATTGTTGTTCAATCAATACAACATCCATAAAAGGTTTCAACGACCATGCAATAACGGCATCCATCAAGCCAACGGGAATGGTAATCAAAACAGCGAGAAGCGCGCGAGCCCAATAAGGTTTTGCGTATGGTAAAATTAATGAATAATTTTTCAAAGTGTAGAAAGTTAGCAATTTTTTCTTAATTTTATCGCGGAATAAATAAGAGCCGATAACAATGGCGCACAGTATAAGATAAATAAAAAAGCAGAGGATAAAGTAAATCGGCTTAAAGCATTTTACTTGCGGGTGGTGGCAATCGGTACATAATACAAGTTCTACCGGTTCGCTTACGTCTAAAATGGTGGCACCGCTTTCATCTTTGCGGATGCTTGCGGTACTGTCGGACAAGTGCAAATCAGTCAGTGGTGTTCCGCTTAGAAAAACATCGGATATGGAAAGAGAACCTTGATAATGACTTATCTTAAGACTTAAGGATTTTAATGATGAACATTGCGTGGTTACGGTGTAAAGTTCCGGAACGGATGACATTTTCGGATATAAAAGGGCTGTTTTTTGCAAATCGGAATTATCGGTACAAACAACATCTATCCACGCATTTCCGTTTCCGCTTAAGAAAAAGGATAATTTTGAATTAGGATAACCATACCAAAACACCGAAGTGGCGGCCATGGTTAAAATTAAACACATAAAAGCATAAAAAAGCGTTTTTTTAAAAGTCATTTTTCCTCAAATTCAAAATATTCAAGTAAGATATAAATTATTTTTTACCTTATGACAATAATAATATGCAATCTATGCAATTTCTAAAAACTTAGATAGACTTTTAAGAATAATTTGTTATACTTAAGCAAAATTGAAACAAAGGAGTGAAAAATGGGAAGAATTAATGATGTGTTTTATTCTGATATTTATATAACACAGGATAAAGAGGTGTTTGTTCCTGATCCTAAAACGGAAAGCGGGTTGCAACTTATTGAACCGGAAGATTTTACGGATTTTTTTGATTTGTTGGAAAAAACATATCGCGGTAAGTCTAGCTACACAATGATTTATGAAGGATATTTTTTCCGTGTTGAACGCACAAATTCTATGTATGGCCCGATTTATTGTATGCGTAAAATGCCTAAGAAAGTGCCTGATTTAGTGAGCTTAGGATATCCGCCGGCATTGATTAATTATCTTTCAACATTAGGACAAGCATCCGGATTGATTCTGCTTGGCGGTGCCACCGGTTCCGGTAAAACAACCACCATTTCCAGCTTATTGAAAGAATATTTAATTCGTAACGGCGGATTTGCTTATACGATTGAAGATCCGTTTGAAATGCCGCTTGATGGCGAATATAAAGCCGTTAACGGATCAATAGGGTTATGTAAACAAACTCAACCGGTAGATGATAATTGGGGTGCATCACTTCGGTCCGCTCTTCGTTCACGTCCGCGCTATATTTTTGTTGGTGAGATCCGAACGCCGGATGCCGCCAGTGAATGTTTGCGTGCCGCAACTTCAGGACACTTGGTATTATCTACAATTCACGCCAATAATGTTACAGACGCCTTAGATGCAATGGTTAAACACGCTTCCGCCGGTGAAATGAGTGAAGAATTGGCTTTTGACTTGCTGTCACGCGGTATTTTGGGGGTTATCCATCAATCTTTAGTCGGTATCGGTCAAAAACGTCCGGTTGTGCAATATCTTTTTGCCAACCCGAACACCACAACAGGTGACCAAACGCGTAACATTGTTAAAACGGGAAAGCTTAATTTGGCTACAACTATTGAAATGCAGATGACTCGTATGATGCAAGGACGCCCGTTGTTTGAAATAGGTGACTCACGTATCAATAAATAAAAGTGAAATTATCTAAAAGTCCAAACGATAACATTGTCGTTTGGTTGGCAAATGTCTCTGGTTTTATATTTTTTTATGGGTAAAGAGTGTTCTTCTCCCCAAGAGAACTCAGTGTCATTTACCGTTATTTTTTGTAAGCCGAGTTGAGTATTTGCTTTTATCGGCATTTCACTAAGACCTATGCAGGCTGACTTGTTCAAATTTTTTAATGCAATATCAAATTGCATTTCTCCCGGCATAATCATATCTCCGTTGATGCCATTGCCCACGTCAAATTTGAATTCATTATATTTAGCAGTGTCAAACTTTATCAAACCGTTTGTTTGCGCCGATTCGGTGGATAATTTCCAATACCCCGGTTGGTCCCTGTAAAAACTGCGAACGGTATCGGCGGTTGCAAAGATTTGTTCATGGATAGCTTTGTATGGATTGCGCATTAAGACATAGCAAAGAAAAATAATTGCCAACCAGAAGCCCAAACAAAATAGAAAACTTCGTAAATATCTCATATCAATAGACATTAGCAGCCATCCTTTATTTACCCATAGAACTGGTAATTTGATCTTGCATATCAAAGGTGCCGAATACCGCCCACGCAATAATACCGGAAACAGTCAACATTGCGACAGCGTTCATCACTTCAGCTCTTTGCTCAATAAGATAGACAGACTCTTCCAACCATTCATTAGCCAGTTTATCTAAGGCCTCTTCAAAGTTATCCAACTCCGAATAGATTTTCAAATCGGCAATAATTTGTTTATCCGGAAATTCCATACCGGATTTTTGCAATGCTTGTCCCAAGTTATGACCGTTTTTAATGTGGAATAAAGCACCATCAATACGTTCTTTCAAATAGCGGTTTGATTCTTTACGCAAAGAAGCCAAGGCAATAGACAACGGCACGCCGCCCTTAACGAGCGCTGATAAGGATAATAGCCATGTAATGCCGGTAAAGATTTTATATAATGACCAAGGTGGATAACGGTCAAAAACAACACGCGCTTTACCCGTCCAAATACCGATGGTGGCATAAATAGTTATACCGATGACAGGCAAAACAGAAAAAGCGATACCCCAATTTTCTTGAATCCAAGTTGACATATCAACCAAATTTTTTGCGGTACCTGTCCACACGGTTTTCGGCGCGGCACTGAGCATTGGCGGAACCATATATACACCGATGGCATATAAAATAAGTACAGACATCATCATCAAGAAAGACGGGTAAGTAACTGCTGAAATGATAGGACGAATCATTCGGGTAGAACCTTCCGTTACCTTAATCAAGTTCAATAAGGCGCTTTCCAAATCTGACACATCACCAACGGAAAGCATCAAACGCTCACGGCTGGGAGCCCAACCCTTTAAAGCATCGGAAAACGGATGACCTTCATGCAGGGCGCGACCCCATGCACTGACAGCAATACCCATAGGATTATCCGGGTGTGCGCCTTCTTCAGTTAAGCCGTTATAAATCATATCCAAGGAATTCATTAAAGAAAATCGGTTACGAAGCAAAGCAGCCAATTTACGATAAATTTTCAGACGACCTTTGTTAGAAAGATTGCACATAATTTTCGCATAAGTCAAAATCCAATCATTGGAGTTTTGCATAGCTTTGTTGAAAGCGCTCTGTTTTTTAATTTCAGGCATTCTAATCTCCTAATATATCGGTCGTTGGTCTAACAAACCGCACCAACGTTCAACTTCATCAATATCAATATATCCTCTGAGCATACGCTCAATAGCCGCTTCACGTAAAGGTCTGCCATCAAGTTCACTAATCCAATAATCTATGGCCTCTTTGGTATTGTTATTAACCATCATTGTTAAAAAGTGGGCATCAGGAATAATAATTTCCGGTACGGACATACGGCCGATAATGCCTTTTTGATGACAATATTTACAACCGGCTCCGCGTGTGTAGGTATTTTCAATACCATAGTCACCCAAAGCTGTTTTTACACGTTCAAACGAAGGGTCGCTACGGCGTTCCGTAAGCGGAACACGGCAATACGGACATAAGCGACGGAATAAACGTTGAGATATAAGTCCTTTCATAATTTCCGGATCGTTTAACATATATGGCTGAATACCCATATCGCGTAAACGAGTGATAATTGCCGGTGCTGAGTTGGTGTGCAGTGTGGTCCACACGCTGTGTCCGGACAGTGCGCCTTTAAACACCAAGCCGGCAGCCGAAAGTGAACGAATTTCGCCGACCATCATAACATCCGGATCTGAACGCAAAGCCGCAGACAATGCTTTATTAAATTCTTCATCTTTTTCTTCTTCGGTAGTGGCATTGGTCACCGGCATTTGCCGCGCACCAGGAATTGGATATTCCGGCGGGTCTTCAACGGTAATAACATTGATTTCGCCACGACGTTCTTGAATAAGTTTAATCATATTGCGTTGCAGAGTCGTTGATTTACCCGAACCTGTCGGGCCAGAAATTATGTTTAGTCCGACAGCAGTCGCCCGCAAACGATAAAATAAATTTAATTCTCTGTCGCCAAGGCCGAGAGAGCGTAAATCGCTGTTTCCATTTGGGTTATCATCGGCATACAAAAGACGCATAACCAAATATTGCGAACCGAAAGCCACCGGGTTGAATTGCAAACGAATAGCTAAAACATTGTGTGGTAACTTGAGCTTACCGTTTGTGCCGCGGAGAGGTTTATCACCCAATTTTTGCGCACCTTGAAACTCATTTTGAGCGAAGTTTGCATCGGAAATATCGGCCGACGCAAAGGCGGCACGAACGAATGCCTCACCCCATTCTTTTGAATACTCTAACTCACGTTCCATCATACCATTAATACGGAACATTACAACTGTGGTATCAGCTACGATAACATGCACATCGGAAACTTTTTTGGAAGCGGCACGCGAAATAACGCTTAAAAAGTCAATCTGCATTTGATAATCGTCAGTTTCTTCTATGGATATATCGATTTGTCCCATACCACGTTCGGCATAGGCATAAATTGCAGATAGTTCTTGTGCGGGAACGTATCTTGGCTGATTAATTAACATATGGCGTCGTTTAGCAATGGCGGTAAAGTTTAATACTTTTCCGTCAAAGCGGTGCATTTCATCTACCAGATATGTGCCATCAGAAAACAAAGCAAGCATTCGCCTTGTTCCGCTGTCAACATAAACATCGCCACCTTCCAGAGTTAGTAATTTATTGCCGTTTGCAAAAAGAAGCTGGAAGATATTTTTGTTGTTTTTATCTTCTTCTTTAAGAACGCCGGAAGATTTGTCCGGTTGTTGAACCGTCAAATCTTCTGTTTGTTGTTTATCTATTTTTTCTTCTTCAGCCATCTTAACTCTTATTGTACAAACATACCCGATCCGAACGATGCGGAAAGGCCAGCTCTGCTACGCGCCGAAGCTTTTGACTTACGAACACTCGGTGAAGTAGTAGTTGTTGCCGGTGCCGGTGCCGGATTCGTCGGGGCTTTAACATTATTGGTAGAAGCATTGCCCATAACATTTTTAGCCTGCGTAGGTGTGCTGACTTTTTCTGTTTCTTCCGGTAACTTATCTGCATTATTAAACGCAACGGTAGGTTCAAAATCCAGAACTGTTCCTCCGGTGTAGATAAAGCTTCTGACACCACCATTTTCAAAGGCAACATAATGATCAGTAATAGCTGTTACAACTTCGCCGCCTTTAAGCATTGAACCCTTATGAACGATGAAGGTTGTTCCGTCCTTGTTTACAATTTTAGCTACGATGTCATCACCTTTGCCTGTAATATCCATAATAGCATATTCTTGAGACATATCAATAGCACCTTCGCCCATACCGGCCATAACAGCAGCGGCGGCAAAAGGATTGGTCATGCTGCTTTCTTTGAGCTTGTTCAACTTTTCTTCGCTTTCTGAAATAACACGTTTCAAACTACTGATGTGCGAATTCAAAGAAGCAACGATTCTCGTGTGGTTGGCCACAGTGGTTTCTGCTTTTTTCTGCAATATCATAGCATGATGTTGAACTTGTTCAACCTGATCCTCAAAATCCTTGAGAAGAAGCTTGCGATCTTCTTCTAACTCATGGATTCTATTCAACAGCTCGGTATTTTTTGAAATCCATTGTTGATTCATTTTTAACATTTCGTTCATATATTCATTTAATACTTTACCTTGCCGAACTTTTTCAAGCTCAATTTCTTTTTGCTTTAAGACTTCTTGTTCTTTTAGCAACATAGCCTGACGCTCGGCTTCTTGGTCTTTGAGCTTTTCTTCTTCTTGTTTGCGTGCAAATTCAGCTTCTTGTTTTGCTTTGATTCGCTGCATACGCAAACTGGCTACTTTGTTTTTCAATTCTTCTCTTTTCAATTCAAGATTAAGTAAAGTATTTTGCTTTTCAATATTTGACATCTGATTGAAGAGATCATTATCAACTTTTGATAAAATAGAATTACCGAAGCTTTCAAAAGGAGATTTAGGCGTTTCTGCTTCCGGAATGGTTTCTTCTTTTTTCTCACCGCCATTTTCTCCTTCGGCCAATAAATCATCACCTTCATCAGCATCCAACCCGAGTTCTGCGTCAATGGCGCTGTCGTTTAAACTTGCATCCTGCAAATCTAACTCGTTATTATTTAAACTATCGTCAGCAACGGGTGCTTCCGGAGTTCCATCTTGCGGCGCCGGAGCGGAATTTTCATCAACCGCATTTTCTGTTGGTTCAGCAATTGCTGTATCGGCAAGGAGTTCATCGGTTTCATCGAACAAATCGGAAGATAATTTTTCCGCAGTAGCTTCTTGTTCCGCTGTAACGACTTCCGCCAAAGGTGCGGTTTCTGTGCTGTTTCCCGCAACAGGTGGAATTGCTTCAGCATTTTCAGCCACAGCTTCTGCTGCAGTTGTTTCCAACACAGCATCGGGTGCAGCTATATCTGTTTGTGTTTTATCAGCGCTGGAATTATCTACGCTAATCAGAGAATCTGCTTGCGCTTCAGGCACAGGTGCAACCTCTTCGGCATAACTTACGCCTTGGACAGACATCATAACCGCAAAAGTAAGTGCCAGTATAATGACTGCTTTATTTTTCAGATTGTAACTCATAAATTTCTCCTTTGTATGTCCAGCTACTGTTGTTTATGTCATATGTTACGGTTTTAATTGATAATCCCGAAAATCTCATTAACAATTCAATCCAATTCAACGGATCGTTGTGGGATTGAATTGTAAATTCTACCAAATCGTATGTGTTTCCGCGTGGAGACACCCAATTGTTCTGTGTAATCTTAATATTTACACCCAATGTTTGGTTTATATCATTAATGATGTTTGTTAAATCTACCACATTATATTCCGGTGGTGAATTTAACGTGCTTATTTCTCCTATCGGCATGGTTACCATTACCGTATTACCGTCAGACGAAAGAACTCTGGAAGAAAATTCCACACCGGAAACATTAAGAGCTTGTTCCATCCACGTTAAACGACCGAGTTCACGTTTCCACGAAGTAACCAATCCGGTGGAAGAATTGCACGTAACACCTTCCAGTTTCCAACCAGGAACTGTAATTTGTACAACTTTTTTAACGGCCTGATAGCAATTACGCATCACATCAATCGGATTTTCCAATTTTTCCCATGGTTTTGGCTCAGGCGGCACATAAACCGGGGCTTCAACTTGTTCAACCGGCGCAATTACCGGAGCTTCCGGTGGTGTGAAAAACATACTTTGAATGGTAGAATAACCAAACCATGCAATAATAGCAAAACCGACAATAATCACACCCAGCATAAGGTTATCATTGCTGGCATTGATTTTACTGAGTCCGACTTGTAATCCTTTTTTCAATAAAGGACCTAATTCGTCTGTTCTTGCTTCTTCTATACCCCATTCCGCCGGTGCGAAAAGTACTTCCCAATCAGGAACGGCCAACATGGAAATAAACTGATCTTTTGCATCTTTTTCATCAACGAACAACGTGTCACCATCGGACAAGATAACATCATTTCTGAAACAAATGTACCACCAACCGGTATCAACTTTGAACACCCCCATAAAAGACGGCACATTA
>JAKSUO010000150.1 GCA_024408895.1 Alphaproteobacteria bacterium
AGAACGTCGTTTAGCCACCATTTATGCCAACATCCAGAAGGATATTGCCGATATTCACGTTCTCAATGCCGAGTGGAGTCATCACAACACGCCTGCAAGACTGCGTAAGCTTGCTTATGAGCAATTATCTTTAGAAAATGCGAAACCTGAACAAATTATTAACTATTCTGCGTTACAATTCAACTACGAGGATGAGGGCGCCGAACAATCGGTTGCCACCAACAAAAAGAGTTTAACAACTTTGGTTAAAGCAGAAATCAAGAAGAATTAAAATGGGTTTTAACGTTAACTTTTCCAAGCGTAACAGCGAGAAATTTTATCTGCCTGGGCAGGAAATAAAAATTTCGCGCGGTATGCTGACGGCTAAAAATTACACCACGGAAAGTGATAACGTATTAACTTGTCGCAACAGAACCTTAATTTCATTGTTTGTGTTTGCCTTTTTGTATTTGGTTTTGGCAGTCAAAGTCAGCTATGTGTGTTTGGGACACGGCATAAATTTTGATACGGCAATTGCCGATCAAACCGATGTTGATGTCATTCGTTTTAAAAATCCGGTAAAACGTGCAGACATTATGGACCGCAACGGCGAAATCATCGCCACATCATTACCAACGGTTAATTTATATGCCAACACTAAAAAAGTTCGTCATGCCAAAGATGTGGCTGAAAAGCTCAACTATATTTTTCCGGATATTTCATACGACAGATTTTACAGTTTATTAAGCCGTAAAGGTGCGTTCATCTACTTAAAGCGCAACCTTTCACCGGCGCAACAATCACAGGTAAATTCTTTAGGTATTCCGGGATTGGAATTTGAAAATTGTGAAAAACGAATCTATCCGCATAAGAATTTATTTTCTCATGTTTTGGGCAATACTGACATTGATAATCAAGGCATTTCGGGCATAGAAAAATATATGAACGAGCGCCTGACAAGTTCCACAAAACCGTTGTATTTGTCAGTTGATTTAGGCATACAAAACACAATTCGCGACGAGCTTGTAGCCGGTGTTGAACAATTCAAAGCTACCGGCGCCGCCGCAATTTTAATGGATGTTTCAAACGGACAGATTGTTGCTTTATCATCGGTTCCGGATTATGATCCAAATGAAAACATTCAAGTTGCCGAACGCGCCATGTTTAATTTTGCCACCAAAGGTATCTACGAGGCCGGTTCGGTATTCAAAGTTTTCAACACGGCCTTGAGTTTGGAAAGCGGGAAAGTTAAAACAACCGACCGATTCGATACTTCGCGCCCGGTGTTCGTCGGACGTCTGCGTGTTACCGATCCGCATGGTTCACACGGCAGTTTAACTCCTGAAGATATTTTGGTTGAATCCTCCAATATCGGCTCAACTTTAGAAATTTTGCGCGTTGGCAAAGAGTTTCAACGCAAGTTTCTGCAAAGTATAAATATGGATAAGACTCTGAGTGAAGTTGAGCTGTTGGAAATAGCTAAGCCGCATTTTTTGGATAAAAAACGTTGGGGCGATGTTTCCATGGCCACAATTTCGTATGGTTATGGTATTTCGTCATCACCGTTACACATTATCAGCGCATTTTCTTCGGTCATTAACGGCGGCATATATCATCAGCCTACTTTATTACACAATGTAAAACATAAGGGACATCGTGTTGTGTCCGAAGAAACTTCCGAATCTATGCGCACACTTTTACGCGCCGTAGTCACGCGCGGAACCGGCCGACGTGCCAATGTTGACGGCTATCAGGTTATCGGTAAAACCGGAACAGCCGACAAACTGGAAAACGGACGCTATAATCATAATAAAAGTATATCCACCTTTGTATCGGCGTTTCCGGAATCTCATCCGCGCTACGCTTTAATTGTAGTAATGGATGACCCGAAAGCCAGCAAAGAAACTTTCGGATACACAACGGCAGGTTGGAATGCCGTTCCTATCACCAAAAAAATCATCACGGCGGTTGCACCGCAACTTAATATCAAAGTAGATTTTGACTTAGACAAGCAAAAAAGCATTATCAACGCAGCCTACAAAAGATAAAAAACGCCCAATAAAACTAAAATATATAAAAATAATGCACAGATTTTAACTTATTTGGTATTTTTTTTATTTTTGTTATTGAAAAATTTACAATTATTGCTTAAGTTGGCATTGTATTAGTTGTTATGCATTTATGATTGAATGTAAAAAAAAACCATATGGAGAAAATAAAATGAAAAAACTTTTAAGTTTATTCGTAGCTCTTGTAGCTTTGTCCGGTTGTTCGGCATTTGGTGTTGACGGCGGTTTGTTCAGTGGTGCTGATTGCGAATCAAGATTGGCTCGCGATTTTGCTGAAAACACAACAGACACTGTATTCTTCGCTTTTGACAGTTCTGCTTTGTCAGCTGAAGCTACAGCTGCTTTGGATACACAAGTTGCATGGTTGAAAAATCATGATTCTAACGTAATCGTTCAAGGTTACTGTGATGAACGCGGTACTCGTGAATACAACTTGGCATTAGGTGAACGCCGTGCCAACGCTGTTAAAGAATACTTAGTAGCTCACGGTATTGCAGAAGACAGAATTTCTGTTATTTCTTACGGTAAAGAAAGACCGGCTGTATTCGGCAGCAACGAAGCAGCTTGGGCTCAAAATCGTCGTGCAGTTACCGTTCTCAGCTCTGCTGAATAATACTACGGTATAGCACATCAAAAAAACGCGGCTTATTTGTCGCGTTTTTTTGTTTGTTGCGAGCCTCGCGTGAGGTCCAGCGGCGTGGGCCGGTCGAGGATGTTTGTCGGTTGTTGTTTATCCCCTACGGGGAATTATGTCACGTCCTTCATTGTATTGCTACCCACGTGAGACGCCTAAC
>JAKSUO010000151.1 GCA_024408895.1 Alphaproteobacteria bacterium
CATCTTCACGCGGTGGAAACAGATGTGCCGACAAAGCTTCATCAATGCGGTTAATTACCTCGGTTAATTGCAGAGGTTGAACGCTTTCAACCGTTTTGATAAACTTGTTCCAAAAACCGGTAAGTAGCTTTTTCCATTCCATATTGCCGGAGGAAACATCATCCAAAAATTCTTCTAATTGAGCGGTAAAATCATATTCAACGTATTTTTTGAAAAAATTTTCCAAGAATACGGTGACAATACGTCCTCGGTCCTCAGGAATAAAACGCAACTTTTCCACTTTAACGTACTTGCGTTCCTGTAATACCGCGATAATACTGGCATAGGTTGACGGACGGCCGATACCGAGTTCTTCCAATTTTTTAACCAAACTTGCTTCGGTAAATCTCGGTGGCGGAGTTGTAAAGTGTTGTGTTGGCTGAATATTGCTTTTTTCAACATGTTCGCCTTTTTCAACATTCGGCAAAATGACATTATCGTCATTTTCATCCGTATCATCTTTACTTTCTTGATACAATTTCAAAAAACCGTCAAATTGAATAACCTGACCGGTGGCACGCAACAATATTTTATTGTCATCAGACTGCGCGTCAACAACAACACGATCCAAAATTGCCGGATTCATCTGACAAGCAACAGTACGTTTCCATATAAGCTCATAAAGTTTATGTGAATCACCGTCTAATTTCATTTCCATTTTTTTAGGTGTGTTCATTACATCAGACGGACGAATAGCCTCGTGTGCTTCTTGTGCGTTTTTGGTTTTATTTTTGTATTCTTTGGCTGTTTTCGGCAAATAAGATTCGCCGAAGTATTTGACAATAGCCTCCCTGCAAGTTTGAACGGCGTCTTTTGAGAGGTTCACGGCATCGGTACGCATATAAGTGATATAACCGTCTTCATAAAGTTTTTGCGCAATTTGCATGGTTTTTTGGGCTGAAAAGCGTAATTTGCGTGCTGCTTCCTGTTGCAAAGTAGAGGTGGTGAACGGCGGCGCCGGATAACGGCTGGCTTTTTTGCGCTCAACCTCGGTTATGTGAAAATCTTGTGCTTCAATTTTGGCTTTGGCATCCAACGCCTTTTCTTCAGAATTTAATGTAAATTTATCCAGCTTTTTACCATCAAGATTAATCAAGTGTGTCAGCATATTGGCTTTGGATTGCGTTAATAAATCAACATCAACTGTCCAGTATTCTTCCGTCTTAAACTTTTCAATTTCGTTTTCACGCTCACAAATCAAACGCAGGGCAACGGATTGTACACGGCCTGCCGATTTAGAGCCGGGAAGTTTGCGCCATAGTACCGGAGATAAGGTAAAACCAACCAAATAGTCAAGTGCGCGTCGCGCCATATAAGCGCTAACCAAATCATTATCAATTTCACGCGGATTCTCAATACCTTCTTTAACGGCAGATTTTGTAATTTCGTGGAATACCACACGTTGAATTTTTTTACCGTTCAGCTTTTTCTTTTCTTTCAATTCTTCCAAAATGTGCCAAGCAATGGCTTCACCCTCTCTATCCGGGTCGGATGCGAGAATCAGTGTATCACAATCTTTTAAGGCACTAATAATATCATTTAGGTGTTTACGTCCGGCATCACTGAATTTCCACTGCATGGCAAAGTCATGCTCCGGATCAACCGAGCCGTCTTTACTCGGCAAATCTCGGATGTGGCCATAGCTTGCCAATACCTTGTAATCATTTCCCAAATACTTATTGATTGTTTTGGCTTTAGCCGGAGATTCTACAACAACTAACTTCATTTTTTTATGCTTTCTACTTGATTCGTGCAACTCTGTTACCTGCCTCACGCTGAATTTTGCCCGAAAATTCCAAATCTAAGATTTGCGAGAAAAATTCGGCCTGAGGCAGTTCGCTTGTGCACAATAACATATCAATATCTATGCCTTCGTAGCTGATTAAATCAAGCAAATTAACGCTTTTATTACTTGATTTTTCAACTGTTTTCTGCTCAGAAATATTTACATTATTTTCGGTCTTGTCAAGAGGGAACAATTCAATTTGTTTAATTTTTATACATCTGTTTTGATTCATACTTAATACATTAAGTATGTCTTCGGCACTTTCGGTTAATATTGCGCCTTCTTTAATCAGCTTATTCGGTCCGGCAGCCCGATTTTCAAGCGGAGATCCCGGAACGGCAAAAATATCTTTTCCTTGTTCCAATGCCAATTTTGCAGTAATTAATGACCCCGAATGTAAACTTGCTTCGGCAACCAGAGTGCCTTGCGTTAAACCGGCAATAATTCGGTTGCGTCGCGGAAAATTGGAAATGTGCGCTTTGGCGCCGAGCGGAAATTCCGAGATTAGCACACCTTGCCGGCATATATCATGATAAACGTCAGCGTTTTCCGGCGGATATATTTCATCAACACCGGTTCCCAAAACCGCAATGGTCGGACCTTTTTGTTGTTTGGCGTAAAGTGCGCCTTTATGCGCCGCCGCGTCAATACCGCGAGCCATACCGGAAACAACCAAAACGTCGCTTTGGGTTAAATCATAAGCGATTCGTGAGGCAATTTTACGTCCGGCAATAGAGGCATTGCGCGCACCGACAATCGCTACTGCATAAGGATAATTCAACAATTCAATATTGCCATACGCATATAATACGGGAGGCGCATCATTGAGTTGCAATAAATTTTGCGGGTATTCCGGCATTGTATGAGCGATGATTTTAACGTTTTTGTATGTCGCACCATCAATAATTTGTTGAGCCGCCTGCACGGAAAAGATTTCTTTTTTGGTGGCAATCGCTGCCAAAGCGGTTGCCGGATTGCCGTATTTTTGCAACAATTTATAATATGTCG